>DASTZC010000084.1 GCA_035764505.1 Candidatus Polarisedimenticolia bacterium | reverse complement strand
CAGCGTCACGTCGCGGAACTTCTTCCCCTCGTTGTGGAACAGCGAGCAGAAAGTATCCATGCCGCAGGCCACCAGGTCGTAGCGGCCGTCGCCGTCATAATCGGCCCAGCCGGCCGGGCCGGCACCCGCCACTTTGGCGATCCCCAGCTCCGGGGCGATGTCGCGGAACTTCGGTGGCGGTGGCAGGGATGGGTCGGTCGATTCGGGGCGCAGGGGATAGTGGTACTTCGCCGGCAGGTCCTTGGGCTCACCTCCCAAGCCGACCGTGCACATGTGGATGCCCCACAGCGGCTTTTCACCCGGCTCCAGATCGTAGGTCTGCCGGTAGACGGCGATCGCCTCCTTGAAGAGCTTCTGCCGGAACAATCCTTGCGCCTTCATTCCCATCGCCTGGATGATGCGCTCCTGCGGCGCGTTGGGATAGCGCGTCAGAAACAGCTCGGACTCCCGCACCAGCTCCGGCCAGGCGCCCGATTTCATCAGGACGTTGGCCATCGTCAGGTGGGCGGCCGCCGCCTCGTCGCTGTCCGGAGGCACCTCGTCGAGGACGCGCTCCAGGTGGGAACGCGCCGTGTCCATGGTCCAGGCGGAATCGAGCGTGACGCGCCCCTCTTTGTGGGGAGCCTTGAGCCGCACCTCGCCCACCGCCAGCCAGGTGGCGTAGCGCAGGCGCACGCCGGCGAGGGAGGGATTGTCCTTGAGGATCGATTCGTAGAGCTCGACGGTACGATCGGGATCGTAGATGTCGATGTACCGCTCTTTGAGAATCTCGGCCAGCTCGAAGCGTGCTTGGATGTCTTTGGGGTCCTCCTTGACGGCCCGGTTGAGGAGCTCGACCGCCTCGAAGGGTCCCTTGTTTTCCTGGCGCGCGCGCGCCGCCAGGATCTTGCCCATCTGCAGGAGCGCCTTGGGGTCTTCCGGGTCGACATCGAGGGTCCGGCGGAACTCGGCTTCGGCGCCCTGGTCCTGTCCCTGGCGCACCAGCTCCATGCCACGCTGGTAGTGCTCCTGCGCCTCCAGCTGCGCGCCCCCCTTCGGCGTGATGCTGCTGGAGCTGGTTCCGGTGCATCCGGCCAAGAGTGCCACCGCAGCCAGTGCGAGGATCCAGGCACCGTTGCGCGCCCTCATGAGGCACCGCCGTTCAATATGCGGCCGTCGCGCAGATGGACGATCCGGGACGCCATCCGGGCCAGCTCCTCGTTGTGGGTCGCGACCAGGGTGCAGATGCCGTGGCGAGCCGCGAGATCCAGGAAGAGTGCGAAGATCTTCCGGCCGTTTCCCGAGTCGAGGTTTCCCGTCGGCTCGTCGGCCAGCAGCAAGGCTGGACGATGTACCAGTGCGCGGGCGATCGCTACGCGCTGCCGCTCGCCGCCCGACAGCTCCCCCGGGTACCGGCTTTCCTTGCCTGTCAGTCCGACTTTCTCGAGCGCCTGCGCCGGCGCCGAGCGGTCCACCTGGGAGCTTTCTCCGAATGCGAGAGGCAATCCGGTATTCTCCAGCGCGGTGAGGGTCGGGATCAGGAACGATTCCTGGAAAACGAAGCCGATGCTGCGGCGCCGCAGACCGGCGAGATCGTGCTCGCTCAGTCCGTCGATCGTCTTGCCCGTCACCCGTATCGTCCCGGCGGTGGGACGATCCAGGCAACCCAGCAGGCTCAGCAGCGTGCTCTTGCCGGAGCCCGAGGCGCCCACCAGCGCCACCACCTCTCCGGCGCGCAGCTCGAGATCCACTCCCGACAGGGCCGCGACCGTCTCGGAGGCCAGGGGATAGCTCTTGGTCAGTCCGATTGCCTGAAGGACGACCGCCGCGCTTTCCAAGGCGTCCTCGAGTCCTCAGGCGAGCTGGCGCAGCAAAGGCGCGGGGCGCACCGTCGCGGCGCGCGCGGCCGGGTACAGGCCAGCCAGCAAGGCCAGCAGCATGGCGGCGAGGAGCGTCCCGCCAATCAGCAGGGGATCGAAGCTAAGCAGGCTGCCCGGCGGCACGAAGGGGACCACCCGGCGCAGGATCGCCTCGAAGGCCCAGCTTCCCAGGAAGGTCAGGACCAGCCCGGCGACGGCGCCGAGAAGCCCCAGGCAGCCGGTCTCCAGGAGCGTCAGCTGGAGAAGGTCGCGCGGCGTGGCGCCCACCGCCTTCATCAAGGAGAGCTCCCGCATCCGCTCCATCACCGACATGGTCATGGCGTTGAGCACCCCCAGACCGCCGATCAGCGCGGCGATCAGGGCGCTCAGCATCAGCAGGAGCCGCGAAGTCGAGACGAACTGCACCACGGTGGAGCGGAACTGCGTCATGGTGATCGCCTGCACGGAGGGGAGGACGAACATCTTTTCCAGAAAGGCCTGGACCCGATCCAGCGACTTGAGCCGCACGCCGACGCCGGTCAGCTTCCCCTGGCGATCGAACAGCTCCTGGGCGAAGGCCAGCGGCAGGAAGACCATGCCGTCGTCTTGGGTGCCGGAGCGATCGAAGACTCCCTTGATGATCACGTCGCGATGCGCGGGTCCTACGTGCAGCGGATCCCCCAGCTTCAATCCCAGAGCCTGGGCGGCGTTGTAGCCGAGGATCGCCTCGGGTGCCTCTGCTCCGGAGAACCAGACGCCGCGCTGCAGCGTCATCCAGGGCTTCAGCTTGGAGAAGTTTCCGTCGACGCCCATGAAAACGGCCAGCCTGTTGTTGGGGCCGGCTTCCATGCCCTGCATGAACAATCGCGTCGCCTCGAGGACGTCGCCGTCCTGGAGGATCGTGTCGAAGGTGCTTTCGTCGATGTACATCGGCACGTTGCCGCCGCGCATGGCGAGCGAGGCCGCCTCGTAGGGACATCCCTTGGCGGTGACCAGAACCTGGTAGCCCATCCGATCGATGGTGGAATCCAGCGCGCGGATGTAGCCGGAATGTAAGCTGAGCGTTCCCAGCAGGAGGGCCGTGGAAAGAGCCACGCCCAGGATCGCCAGCGAGGTCCGCAGCGGACGGCGCCGGAGATCGGACGTGGCGAGGCGGAGAAAGCCGGGAATCGCCCGCACGTCGTTACCTCGATTGTCTTGGACTCGATGCCCAAAGCGTCCGTCTCCCCGGCGGACGCAGG
>DASTZC010000083.1 GCA_035764505.1 Candidatus Polarisedimenticolia bacterium | reverse complement strand
AGGAGACGGCCTTCCGCGAGATGCTGGAGCCGCTCGCCGAGGCCGGGGTACTGGGGGCCGTCCTGGTGCAGTTTCCCTACTCGTTCCACCCGGAGGAGAGCAGCCGCGAAGTTCTCGAGTCGATCTTCGACGCCTTTCGCGCCTATCCCCTGGTGGTGGAGATCCGTCACGCCGAGTGGGGGAGCGGCGAGTTCTTCGATTTCCTGCGCGAGAAAAACGTGGGGTTCTGCAACGTCGACCAGCCGCGTGTGTCGCGTTCCATCGGCCCCACCGAGGCGGCCACCTCGAGCGTGGGCTACGTGCGGCTGCACGGGCGCAACGCGGCGAACTGGTTCCGCAAGGAGCCGGATGCGGGCGGGCGCTACGATTACCTCTACTCCGAGGAGGAGCTCGCCGGCTGGATCCCGCGCATCGAGCGCGTCGCCGAGCAGACCGCCGATGTCTTCGTCATCGCCAACAATCACTACCGTGGCAAGGCGCCGCTCGCGGCGCTGACGCTCCTGTCGCTGCTGCGCGGCGAGAAGGTGCCGGTCCCCGCCGAGCTGGTCGCCGCCTACCCGCAGATCGCCCCGCGCGCCCTCACCGAGGGTCCCGCGCAGGGGCAGTTGACTTTTAGCTGACTTCCATAAACTCGAAGGCTATTCCACGAGGGGGAAAGGATCAGAAAAGAGGTCCTCTCACCTTGCGGGTTTCTGCCTCGGGCTTTACGGCGTGGTCCCGTGCGACCCCCCGCAGGAGGACAGCGTTGACTTCCTTATCCGGTGATCCATGAATCCGTGTCAGGATCTCATCGGCTTCCGCGGGACCTTGAAGACTGCCAATCCCTCTCCCGTTCAGCGTGAGAAAAGTTTCCCCGGCGTGGATTCCCATCCTGTCGGCGGGACGTCCGGGGCTTACCTCATCGACGACGAACGTCAGGGTGGATTGGATGCCGAGCATCTCGACGGGCGGTGAACCGGATTTTCTAGCCGGCGGTGAGATCGATTTCGGAGGAGCATACGATAGCGTGCTCGAGTCATACCTTGAAACACCCAGTGTAAGGTGGTCTGACTTCAAAGATTCGCGAATCGCTCCGAGAAACTCTCCGAAAGAAGAAAAATCGCGCATCGGGCGGCCGTCGACCAGGACAATCAAATCGCCAGGCGAAAAACCCATTCCTGACGCTATCGAACCGTCTTGAACCGAGCGGATCTCGGCGGCCCACCGGCCATGAATTCCGAGACGACTTTCGAAAGTGTCCCCCTGGGAGTAAGCATCCTGGCTACCCAGGGCGAGTGCGGCGAAGGCAAAAGGAAGAAGGCAGGAAGGCTTCATGGGTTCCTTTCGCGGGGAGCGATAGGCCTCCCGGTCAGGTCCAGGGGAGATTACGGCAGAAGTAATCGTCTCCCCCGGCAGGCCAAGAAACAACGCAGTTTTCGCAGGAGGTAAAAAAGTCTCCGCCTCGGCTGCAGAAAGCAAAAGGCGGGTTACAGATGCACTCATGATCGCACATCTTCATGCATTGTGGTGGAGGACCATTCCCACCTCCGGCAGGATCGTCGATTTCGCGCTGCGGAGCAGAGATGGATGTGAATCCCCAGAAGATGCCAGTGCAGATTAAGAACATCTTCCGGCACCAAGAGTGTTTCACGTTGTTGCCTTCTGAAGTGAGTTTCTTCCAAGAAACTAGGCTCAGGTAAGACTTCTGTCAAGAGGCTAAGAGTTCAAGTGCGCATCTCCGAACGCGCATTCAGGGATAGTTGACTTTCACCTGACTTTCACCTATCTTCTTGATCTCCCACGAACCGCTTCTTCCCCGTAAAGGGGGACAAGGAGGCTGTCATGTTCCAGGGACTCAGGACGGTGATTTACCACGTGGAGAATCTGGACGAGGCAAAGAGCTGGTACGCCCAGGCGCTGAAGATGAAGCCCTACTTCGACAAGCCGTTCTATGTCGGCTTCAACGTGGGGGGCTTCGAGCTGGGGCTGGATCCCGACTCGGCCGGTATTCGCAAGGGAAGCGCCGGCGTGAGCTACTGGGGAGTGCCCGACGCCAAGGCCGCCTTCAGCCGGCTGGTCGAGATGGGGGCGAAGCCCAAGGACGCCGTGCAGGAGGTGGGGGATGACATCAAGGTGGCGACCGTCATCGACCCGTTCGGCAACGTCCTCGGACTCATCGAGAACCCGCACTTCGCGGGGAAGGGATAGCACAGCTCCATGTACCTGACCGCCCGGCAGCGCGAGATCTACCAGTTCCTGCAGGACTACATCGCCCGGCACGGCGAGGCTCCCACCTACCAGGAGATCGGGCGGGCCCTGCACCTGCGCTCCACCAACGCCGTGGCGAAGCACCTCAAGGCGCTGGAGGAGAAGGGGTACGTGCGCAGCCCGTGGGGGAACCGCAAGCGCGCTTTGACGCTGGTGGAGCACGGCACGCCGTCGTTCACCATTCCGCTGCTCGGGACCGTCGCAGCGGGCAGGCCGATCGAGCCGATCGAGACCCCCGAGAAGATCGAGATCCCGCGCAGCCTGCTGGGGAGCGGCGAGAACTTCGCCCTGCGGGTGCGCGGCGACAGCATGATCGACGACGGCATCCGCGACGGCGACGTGGTGATCGTGCGGCGGCAGGCCGTCGCCAGGAACGGCGACACGGTGGTGGCGGTGGTCGACGGCGAGGCGACGGTGAAGCGCTTCTACCGCGGGGCGGACCGTGTCGAGCTGCGCCCGGCGAATCCGGCCCTGAAACCCCTCTTCCTCGACGAGACGGCGGGAACGCTCGAGATCCGCGGCGTCGTCGTCGGCTTGATCCGGAAGTTTCCCGTCTGAAGGAGACCGATGATTCTTTCACGGCCGGCCGGATGGGACTCGCTTTGATGGTTGGGCGATGGAGCGCGCGATCTTCCATCTCGACATTCCGGCGTTTCCCGTGGCGGTGGAGCGGGTGGTGGCGCCGCGCCTGGTGGGAAGGCCGGTGGTGGTCGCTCCTTCGTCGTCCACCCGGGCGGCGATCGTCGTCGCCTCGCTGGAAGCCCGCCGTGAAGGGGTCTACCGCGGGATGTCCCTGGCCCGGGCCGTCCGCATCTGCCGTGACCTGATCGTCCTGCCTCCCAACGCGCCGCTCTACCGGCGCGCCTCCGATGCCATCCTGAAAGTCCTGAACGGCTACTCGCCGCTGCTCGAGCCGGCGGGGGCGGGGCACGTCTTTCTGGACATGACCGGCACCACGAGGCTGTTCGGTCGTTCCGTCGATTCGGCCGACCGCATCCAGCGCGAGGTGCGCCAGCGGCTGCGGCTGGCGGCGACGCTCGGAGTGGCCTCCAACAAGCTGGTGAGCCGCGCGGCGGCGCGCGTCATCCGTCCCGGGCGGCTGTACGACGTCTTCCCGGGGAGCGAGGCGCCGTTTCTGGCGCCGCTCGACGTCGACCTGCTGCCGGGAATCGATCTCCCGGCGCGCGAGATCCTCTCGGAAGTGAACATCGCTCGCGTCCGCGAGCTGGCGGCGCTCGACATTCCTCACCTGAGATTGCTGTTCGGACAGCGCGCCTGGCGCCTCTACCGCGAGGCGCGCGGCATCGATCCGTCGCCGGTGCGCCCGCCCGAGGCGACCCCGGCGGTGCGCGAGGAGGAGACGCTGCCGGAAGACTCCAACGAGGATGCCGTGCAGCTCGAGGCGCTGGATCGCCTGGCGGCGCGCGCCGCGGCGCAGGTGCGCCGCATGCGGCTCGAGGCGGGCTGCGTGCGGCTGCGGCTGTGCTATGCGGATGGCGTGGAATCGGCGCGCGAGGAGCGGCCGAAACGGCCGGCCTGCGGCGATCTCGCCGTGCGCGAGGTGGCGCGGCGGCTGTTCGAGGCGGCCCGCGGCCGGCGAATCCAGATCCGTCATCTGGAGCTGACGCTGGCGGAGCTGCGCGCCGCCACCGGCCAGATGTCGCTGTTCGAGGAGCCGGCCGCGGTGGAAACGAAGGGTGATGCCCCAGCGCTCGGCCGCGACGAGGCGGTCTCGGAGCGTGAAGCGCGCGCCGCTTTTCTGGCTGCCGCGAAGCAGTGCTGCGAGGGGCCCGTTACCGGCGAGAACGAAGCGATACGCCACGAGCGGCGAGACTCCGCGCTGACCGCGGCGCTGGACCGGATCCGCGAGCGCTTCGGCGGCGCCTCGGTCGGGTTCCGGCGCGTCGCGCGGCCGGTGGAGGGGTGATGAGCCGCTTCGTCCACCTGGCGGTGCGTTCGCATTACAGCCTGGTGCGCGGCACCGCCTCGCCCGAGGAGCTGGTCGCCTCGGCATTGCGCCTTGGGATCACGACTCTGGCGCTCACCGATACCGACGGGATCTACGGCGCGGTGCGCTTCTGGGAGGTGACGAAGGCGGCGGGGATCCATCCGATCCTGGGCGCCGAGGTGCGCGCGCCGGACGGATCCGCCTTCTGTCTCGCGGCAAGCGACGAAGGGTATGCGAATTTGTGCCGGCTGCTCACCCGGCGGCACCTCGAAAAATCCTTCACCCTCAGGGCCGGCTTCGAGCGCGCCGGGCTGATCATCCTGACTCCCTGCGTCGAGCTGCTGCGCGCGCTCGCGACGCAATCGAAGAGCGATCTCTACCTGGCGCTGGCGGCGACTCCCGGCTCGCTGGATCGCCTGCGCGCCGCGCGGGATCTGGGGATTCCACCGGTGGCGATCGGCGACGTCACCTTCGTCGTGCCGGGGGACTGGGAGATGCACCGGATGCTGCGCGCCATCGCGCTCAACACCACGCGCGATCGCGTCCCTGCCGCCGAGCTGGCGCCGCGCGGCGCCTGGCTTCGCCCGCCGGAGGAGATGGAGCGGCTCTTCTCATTCTGCCCCGAGGCGGTCGAGCAGGGCGCCGAGATTGCGGCGCGCTGCGCCCGCAGCACCCCTCCCTGGGGAGCGCTGATCTTCCCGCGCTTCCAGGGGCGCGATCCCGAGGAGGCCTTCACGCTGCTGCGGCAACGCGCCGAGGAAGGGGTCGTGCGGCGCTACGGTGGCATCAGCGAGGCGGCCCGCGCGCGCCTCGAGTACGAGCTGAAGATTATCCGTGAGAAGCGCTTCGCCGATTACTTCCTGGTGGTGGAGGACATCGTGCGGCAATCGCCGCGCACCTGCGGGCGCGGCTCGGCGGCGGCCAGCCTGGTCTCCTACGCGCTCGGAATCACGCATGTCGATCCGCTGGAGCACGATCTCTACTTCGATCGCTTCCTGAACCCGGGCCGCAAGGATCCGCCCGACATCGACGTCGATTTCTGCTGGGACGAGCGCGACGACATCCTGAAGTATGTCTTCGACACCTACGGCGAGGATCAGGCGGCGATGATCGCCAACCACGTCACGCTGCGCCTGCGCGCCGCGGTGCGCGAGGTGGCCAAGGTCTGGGGGCTGCCGGCGGCGGAGATCGGCGTGGTGACCTCGCGGCTGACGCGCTACGGCGGTCCCGACGATCCCGAGGAGGCGGTGCGCGACGATCCGCTGTTCCGCGGACTGCGGCTCGAACCTCCGTGGCCGGAGATCCTGCGCTGGGCGAAGCGCATCTGCGGCTGCCCGCGCAACCTGTCGGTGCACTGCGGCGGCGTGGTGATCGCTCCCGGCGGGGTCGACCGGCATGTGCCGGTGGAGCGCGCCGCCAAGGGTGTGCCGGTGGTGCAGTGGGAGAAGGACCAGGCGGAGGAAGCGGGGCTGGTGAAGATCGATCTGCTGGGGAACCGCTCGCTCGCCGTGATCCGCGACGCGCTGCGGGCGGTGAAGACCAACCATGGGATCGACATCCGCCAGGATAACTTCGATCCGCTGCTCGATCCGGCGACGCTGGAGCTGATGCGCGACGGCAAGACGATGGGAGTCTTCTACGTCGAGTCTCCCGCCATGCGCCAGTTGCAGCAGAAGACCCGGCGCGGCGATTTCGCGCACCTGGTGATCCACTCCTCGATGATCCGTCCCGCCGCGAACGACTACATCCGCGAGTACGTGCGCCGCCTGCGCGGCGGCGCCTACACGGCGCTGCACCCGATCCTGGACGAGGTCCTGGTCGAGACCTACGGGATCATGTGCTACCAGGAGGACGTGGCGAAGGTGGCGATGCGCATGGCGGGGTTCTCCACCGTGGACGCCGACGGGCTGCGGAAGGTGCTGGCGCGCAAGTGGCCCGGGCGGCACATGGAGGATTACCGCGAGCAGTTCTTCGAGGGGGCTCTGGCACGCGGGGTGGGGGAGGAGACGGCGGCGAAAGTCTGGGACATGATCCTGTCGTTCTCGGGCTACTCCTTCTGCAAGCCCCACTCCGCCTCCTACGCCATGGTCTCGTTCCAGTCGTGCTACCTGAAGGCGCACTATCCGGCGGAGTTCATGGCGGGGGTGATCAGCAACCAGGGAGGCTACTACTCGACTTTCGCCTACATCTCCGAGGCGCGCCGGATGGGGCTGAGGGTCCTGCTGCCCGACGTGAACGCCTCGGAGAAGGCCTACACCGGCTTCAGCCGCGACCTGTGGGAGGAAGGAACCAAGGAGTGCGAATCACAGGCGGCCGCCGCAAAAGCCTCGCACGGCTGGCTGAGAGTCGGGCTGATGCAGGTGAAGGGACTCAAGGAAGCGGGAATTGTCGCGCTGCTGGAGGCGCGCCGCAAGGGAGGGCCGTTTCGCTCGCTGGAGAGCTTCCTGGAGCGGGTCGATATCGATCCGTCGGATGTCCGGCGCCTGATCCTCTCCGGCTGCTTCGACTCGATTGCGCGCGGCTCGAGCCGTCCGGCGATGATGTGGAGGCTTTTGGCGCATGCCGAGCGCAGCGCGCCGAAGGGACGCCGCCAGATGGCACTGTTCGAGCCGGAGCGCATCGACCTGCCGGAGCCGCCCGAAGCGGGCGAGGAGAAGATCCTGCGCGACGAGATCGAGACGCTCGATTTCCTGGTGAGCCGCCACCCGCTGACGCTCTACCGGCGCGAGCTGGCGCGCATCCGCCACGTGCCGGCGGATCAGCTGCACCGGCACGCGGGACGGCGCGTCACCACGATCGGCTGGCTGATCACCGGCAAGCTGGTGGAAACAAAGAAGGGGGAGCCGATGGAGTTCCTGTCGTTCGAGGACACCACCGACATCTACGAGACGACCTTCTTCCCGCGCGCCTACGAGCGCTTCTGCCGCATGCTCACCACTACGAAGCCGTTCGTCCTGGCGGGCAAGGTGGAGGAGGACTACTCGGCAATCACCCTGACGGTGGAGGAGGCACGCTGGCTGGAGTCGACCCGCCGCGGCGACGAGCTGCCCGCCCGCGCCAAGCGTTTTGGATGAGTAGCCCGGGCAGGGGCACCGTTGGACGCGACGACTCGATGGTAGGTAACCCGGGCAGGGGCACCGTTGGACGCGGCGGCAAAGTGCGGCCGCGCGTCAACACTACCTGGGCCTGAACCAGGGGAGGGGCACCGTTGGACGCGACGGCAAAGTGCGGCCGCGCGTCAACGGCCGCTGCTTGATCTTGGGGAAGCCGAAGGGGCGGCCCGCACGACCGTGGGGAGCCTACTTGAAGGTGCGATCGAAGAGACGGTCGATGGCGGCGAGCCCGGCGGCCGTGGGAAAGCGAGTTCCCGTTCCACACATCTGGGGATGCCGGATCACGGGATCCGCGATGGCCTCGAATTTCTCCTCGGTCCAATGAAACCAGCCTTCGCGGTTCTGGTCGTAGACGAACAGCGGCTTGTTGCAGAGCTTGGCGAACTCCGCGCCCCATCCGGTGCCGCCCATCACGGTCTGATCCTCGAGAATCTTTCCCACGACGTAGATCTCCTGACCCTTGTTGACTTGGTGCCAGATGGTCTGCAACACCTTGCGCATCAAAGGCGTGTTGGGGTAGGTGCGTCCCATCAGCTTGTTGACGTATTTGAGGCTGACGTCGCCTTGCAGAAGCTCCTGGGCGGTGAGGACCCGGATGCCCCGCCGTCGGGCATCGTTGTGCCCCTCGAAAGTGAAATTGACCTCGGCGATGCCGTGGTTCTCGGCGGCGGCGCCGAACGCGGCTTCCGCTCCCTGCGCGGCGCCGCTATAGAGGATGCAGTCCTCGGGCTTCATGATCTCGTCTCCCTTCGCAGCAAGGTTCATCCTCGCCTGGCCAGAATTCGTTGAGCAGCCACCCGGAGCAGCGAGGAGCGCGGAATATTGTACAGGCACCGCCCCGGCGGCGCTCCCTTCTTTTGATCCGGGATGGGGTAGACTCTGCCGCATGCATCTGCTGGCGAAGCTGACCCGGGACGCCTTCGAGCTCTGGATCGGATTGCTGAACCTTCTAGGGTTCAAGAGCCCGACCTGGGAATGGCGCAAGACCCGCTGGAAGATGTCGCTGGAAGCGAAGCTCGCCTCCTGGGAGATGACCGAGCGCGGCATCCGGGCGCCAGTGCGCATGTGCCCGCACTGCCGCGAGCTGGTGAACCGGTCGCTTTCCACCTGCCCTGCCTGCGGCGGCTCCATGGCGGGAGTCGCGGGCGGCGGCAGCAAGCGCCTGTTCGCGACGATCCTGCCTCACTTCTCCAGCCTGACTTCCGTCCTGATCACCGCCAACGTCCTGCTGCTCGCCATTCCGCTGATCACCTGGGGTACGGACCCAGAACACGGTGGATTGTTCTCGCTTCTGGCGCCTCCCTGGCAGGCCCAGTTCGTTTTCGGATCGAAAGTCACCCAGGCCATTCTCCAATGGGGCCAAATCTGGCGGCTGGTGACGGCGGGATTTCTCCACATGGGGATCCTGCATCTCGGGATGAACTGCTATGCGCTGTCGCTCCTGGGACCGCTCATCGAGAATGCATTCGGTTGGCGCAAGACGTTGTTCATTTACGTTGCCTGCGACATCGCGGCCTTCGCCGTGAGCACCTGGTGGAGTCCGCAGGCCTTCAGCGTCGGAGCCTCGGGGCCGCTGTTCGGGCTGCTCGGGTTCGGCTTCGTCTTCGGACGCTTCCGGGCCGGGGAGCGGGGACGCCTGGTGGCGCAGCAGCTGATGGGGTTCATCACTCCCGCCATCGTCATGCTCTTCGTCCCCGGGATCGACAATGCCGCGCACATCGGCGGCTTCCTGGCCGGCGGGATTCTCGCCTTGATGATGGATCCGGGCGAGCCGCGCACGCCGGCCGCTCGCCGGACCTGGGCGATTCTGACCATGCTCACTCT
>DASTZC010000082.1 GCA_035764505.1 Candidatus Polarisedimenticolia bacterium | reverse complement strand
GTGGACGCAGGCTTTGGGAAAGTCCTCCCGCGTCTGGTTCCAGGCGATGAGCTGCCGATCTTCCTCCGGTGTCAGCAGCGGCAGCTGCGACAGGCGGCTGTCCGGCGCCGCGACCCCTGCGCCGAGCAGCACCAGGTAGCGCTGCGCCATCCGCCGCACCGTCGACGCGTCGAACCGATCGGTGCCGTAGAAAAGGTAGCCCTCGAGGTTGCCTCCCGGCACCTCCCACAGGTGGAACTCCAGGTCGAAACGGGCCGCGCCCGTCTCCAAAGGCATGGGTTCGATCGTGAGTCCCGGAAGCTCGAAGCTCCCCAGCGGCGCGTTCTGCAGGGCGAAGGCGATCTGGAAAATCGGGTTGCGGCCGAGGTCCCGCGTCGGCTGCAGCTCCTCGACGAGCCGTTCGAACGGCAAATCCTGGTGGGTGAATGCGCCCAGCGTCGCCTCGCGCACGCGCCCCAGCAGCTCGCGGAACGACGGATCCCCCGCACAACTGGCGCGGATCACCAGCGTGTTGACGAAAAAGCCGACCAGCGACTCGAGCTCGGGCAGCGTTCGATTCGCGATGCCGGTGCCGATCGTGATGTCCTCCTCGCCGCTCAGCCGAGACAGGAGCGCGTCGAAACTGGCGAGCAGCCCCATGAAGAGGGTCGCTCCTTCGCGGCGTGTCAGGGTGCGCATGGCGTCGGCAATTTCAGCGGGGACCGTCACCCGCTCCACGCCGCCGCGGAAGGTCAGCACCGGCGGGCGCGGCCGAGCGGCTGGAATGTCGAGCACGGGGGGAAGCGGGGTGAGACACTCGCGCCAGTAGGCCAGCTCGCGCTCGAGACGCTCTCCCGACAGGGCCTGGCGCTGCCAGGCCGCGAAGTCGGCGTACTGGATCGGCAGCTCCGGCAACGGCGACGGTCGGCCGGCGGCGAAGGCTTCGTACAGCGCCGCCACTTCGCGCACCAGCACCCCCGTGGACCAGCCGTCCGACACGATGTGATGCATGGTGAGGAGAAAGACGTGATCCTCGCGGTCGAGTCGCAGCAGGCGGGACCGCAGCAGCGGACCTGTCTCGAGATCGAAGGGTGCGCCCGCCTCCTCGCCAGCGAGCCGGATGGCCTCGGCCTCGCGCTGTGGGGCGGGAAGGCGCGTGAGATCCGCCAGGGGAAGGTCGATGCTGCCCGGAGGATCGATCACCTGGAGCGGCGCCC
Source organism: Candidatus Polarisedimenticolia bacterium (assembly GCA_035764505.1). Taxonomy (NCBI): domain Bacteria; kingdom Pseudomonadati; phylum Acidobacteriota; class Candidatus Polarisedimenticolia; species Candidatus Polarisedimenticolia bacterium. The sequence continues at coordinate 9,750 of DASTZC010000082.1, read as the reverse complement.
CCTCGCGCGACACGAAGCGCGTGCGCAGGCTGTCGTGCCGGCGGACCACCTCTTCCAGGCAGCGCTGCAGCGCCGAAGGATCCAGCGCTCCACGCAGTCGCAGGGCGTTGGACACATTGTAGGCGGGGCTTTTGGGATCGATCTGATGGATGAACCAGAGGCGCTGCTGGGCGAAGGAGAGCGGGGCTTCTCCCTCGGGGCGGCGCGGGATGGTCGGGGCGGCCGCCTCGCCGGATGGCTTCCCCTTGCGCATGCGCTCCAGGAGCGCGCGCTTGGAAGGGGAGAGCCCGGCGGCGCGCGAGGCGGTGTCGAGGCTCATGGCTCAGCTGAGGCCGGCGCCTTCGGCGGCGGTGCCCCGGCGTTGCGTTGCAAGCGCTGCTGCGCCTCCTCGTCCGGCATCGTCTCCAGCTTCTCCAGCAGGCTCTCTTCCACCACCGCGGCCAGCGCGGCGACGGTGGAGCCCTCGAAGAAGCGGCGCAGCGGCAGCTCGATCTCGAAGGCGGCGCGCACCCGCGAGATGACCTGGGTGGCGAGCAGCGAGTCGCCCCCCAGATCGAAGAAGTTGTCCTCGACGCCGACCGGCCCGCGGCGCAACAGCGCCGTCCAGATGCCGGCAATCGTCTCCTCGATCGGCGTGCGCGGCGGCACCGGCGCTTCGGAGCGGATCGTCGTCCCCGGCTCGGGCAGTGCGGCGCGATCGATCTTGCCGTTGGGGCCCAGCGGCAGCCGATCCAGTGCCACGAAGGCCGCGGGGACCATGTATTCGGGGAGAGAGCGGCGCAAGGCGACCCGCAGGTCGGCCTCGGATGGCGCTTCGGCGCCCGCCGTCTCCAGGTAGGCGACCAGCCGCTGCGACGCGCCGTCGGAGCGCGCCACCGCCACCGCGCGCTGGATACCGGGAAGGCGCTCGAGCGCCGTCTCGATCTCGCCCGGCTCGATGCGATGGCCGCGCACCTTGAGCTGATGATCGGTCCGTCCCAGGAACTCCAGCGTCCCGTCCTGCCGGAATCGGGCCAGATCGCCGGTGCGGTAGAGGCGCGCGCCGGGCGCGCCCGACAGCGGATCGGGAACGAAGCGCTCCGCCGTCAGATCGGGCCGCTCCAGGTAGCCGTGGGCCAGGGGGATGCCGCCGATGAAGATCTCACCCGGGACTCCCTCGGGCACAGGCTGAAAGCAGGAATCGAGGAGATAGATGTGGGCGTTCGCAATGGGCCGGCCGAGGGGGACTGGTCCCGGAGCCAGGTCCGGCGCACACTCCCAGGCGAGGCAGCTGATCGCCGCTTCGGTCGGGCCATAAAAATGGGCGAGCAACCGGGCAGGCAGCTTCTCGAAGAAGCGATCGTGCAGATCGCGGTCCATCCCCTCGCCTCCGCAGAAGACGGCGCGCAGCGCGCCGCACTGCGCGGCGGCGGGATCCTCGAGGAAGACTCGCAGCATCGAAGGGACGAAATGCGCCACCGCGACGCGCTCGTCCCGGACAAGGCGCGCGAGCGCTGCGGGATCCTTGGCATCCTCCTCGCGCGGCATGACCACCGTGGCGCCGGAAAGCAGCGGTCCGAGCAGCTCCCACACGGCGATATCGAAGGTGTACGACGCCAGGGTGAGGACGCGCTCTCCCGGACGGATCGGGAAACGCTCCTGCGCCCATTGCAGACGGTTGACGATGGCGCGGTGGGGAACGAGGACCCCCTTGGGCACGCCGGTCGAGCCGGAGGTGAACATGACGTAGGCCAGATCGGCGGGAGTGGCGCGCGACGCCGGGTTCTCGTCCTGTGGGCACGCGGACGCCTCCCACGCCTCCTCGATCTCGATGCGCGGGACAGCCGCGTCCGCCAGCAGGGACGCGAGGGCGTGCTCGATGAGCACGACACGGGGGCGCACGTCGGAGAGCATGCTCGCGAGACGCTCGGCGGGAAGCGCGGGATCGAGAGGCACATAAGCGGCTCCGCTCTTGAGCACCGCCAGCAGCGCCGCCACCTGGCCGGGGGAGCGCCGAACGCAGATCGGCACCATGTCCCCCGGTCCGATCCCCAGCGCGGCCAGCCGGTGCGCCATCCGGTTCGCGGCCCGGTTCAGCTCGCCGAGGGAGGTGACCTTCCCCGCCTGCACGAGCGCCGGCGCTTCGGGCTGCGCGGCCGCTGCCGTCTCGAACCGGTCGTGCAGACATGCTGCGGGATACGGGCGCGCCGTGTCGTTGAAGCCGGTCACCAGAGAATCGTGCTCCTCAGGGGTGAGCACCTGGAGGGCGGCGAGCGGCCGGTCGGGGTGCGCGGAGACGAGCTCGAAGATCCGGCCCAGGTGGCGGAGCATGCGCTCCACCTTCTCCTTCCCGTAGACCTCGGTGGCGTACTCGATGTAGCCATGGATCCCCGTGCCCGGAAGCTCCGTGCAGGCCAGGGTCATGTCGAACCGGGAGGCGCCGTTATCCACGTCCAGCTCTTCCGAGGAAGACAGTCCGACCTCTTCGGACGCCTCCAGGTCCGGAAAGTCGAGGTAGATCAGCGAGACCTGGATGAGGGGATTGCGGCTTGGGTCCTGGCGCGGCCTTAGCTCGGACACCAGCGTGGCGAACGGCACGTCCTGGTGCGCGTAGGCTTCCAGCGCGGTTTCGCGTACCTGGGCCAGGAGCTGATGGAAGGTCATGGCCGGGTCGATCTTCGCCCGCAGGAGGAGCATGTTGAGGAAATAGCCGATGACGTTCTCGGTCTCTATCCGGTTACGGTCCGCGATGGTGGAGCCGATCAGCAGGTCACGTTGTCCGGTGTATTTCCAGCAGAGAACATCGAGCGCGGCCAGGGTCGTCATGAACATGGTCGCGTTGGCCCGGCGCGTAAGCTCCTTGAGCGCGGTGCGCACCGATTCCGGGTACATGGTGTAGGCACGGGCGCCGCCGAAGCTCTGGACCGGCGGGCGCGGCCGGTCGACGGGAATCTCGAGTACGAGGGGAGCGCCGGCGAGCTTCTCGCGCCAGTAGGCCAGGTGGCGCTCGAGCCGCTCTCCCGAGAGCTCCTGGCGCTGCCAGGCGGCGAAGTCCGCGAACTGAATCGGAAGCGGCGGCAGCTGCAGCTGTGAACCGTCGCGCAAGGCGACGTAGATCTGCGCGACCTCCTTCTCGAAGATGTCGAAGGACCAGCGATCCGTGATGGCGTGCTGCATGCACACCATGAGCACGTGATCCTCGGGGCCGAGCCGCGCCAGGCCCGCGCGCACCAGCGGCCCCCGCTCCAGGTCGAAGTGCACCGAGGCGGCTCGGGTCGCCTCGCGCAGCGCCGCCTCCGGACGCTCGCTCTCCGGCAGCGACTGGAGGTCGACGACCGGAAGATCGATCTCCAGCGACGGCGCCACCACCTGCACGGGGCGCCCGTCCACGACCTTGAAGGTCGTGCGCAGGACCTCGTGCCGTGCGATGGAGGCGTTCAGCGCGCGTCGCATCAGCTCGGGATCGATAGGGCCGAAGAGGCGGCTGCTCAGATGGATGTTGTAGGCGGGATTGCCCGGCTCCATCTGATCGACGAACCAGAGACGCTCCTGATCGAGGGAGACGGGGAACCAGGCGAGCTTCTCCCGGCCGGGGATCGGAGCGATGGTCTTCGGACGCGGGGCGGCGAGCCCCTTCTGCTTCAATCGCGCTTCGAACAGCGCGCGTTGTTCGGGGCTGAGCGCGGCGAGCCGCTCGTCCAGACCCTTCAGGGTCTCAGATTCTGGCCTCACCGCCGGCTTCCTCCGCGCGCCGTGCCTCGCGGGTTACGTCGGCAAGGGCCTGGGATGCGAAGGCCGCGCGCTCCAGCTCGTCGAAGAAGGCAACCCAGTGCCGCCACATCGATTCGGCATGGGCCAGAAGCTCTTTTTCCTGGGCCTCGGTCAAATCCAGGGAGAGCGAGTCGTTGGCCCGCGCCACGTGCTCCGGCTCCTGCTCGACGTGGATGTCGACCCAGGGGAGGGTCCCAGCGCCCGTGGCGCGGCGCACCGCCGTTCCGATTCCCGACACCATGGCGAGATCGGCTACCTCGGTGCCGTACATGAATCCCAGTCCGGCCATCAGATCGGCGGAGGACTCGGCGTAGGCCGCCACCAGGCGCGCCGTTGCCGGGAAAGGCGCTGCGCAGGCCACCTCGGAGCGGCTGAAGCCGAGCGGCGTCATGGTGGAGACATAGAGCACCTCGTGGGCGCGCTGTGCGTCTCCTTCGCCGAGCTCCTGGTAGAGGATCTTGGAGATGGCGGTTTGCAGCTCCACGCGCGGCGAGACGGAGATGAGGCGCGACAGGAAAACGGGGAAATAGTGCAGCGGATGCCACCACTGGCCGAGGAAGGTGGCGACCTGGCCGCGGGACAGCGGAGCGGTGCGGATCTTGTCGAAGAAGGGGTGGGAGATCAGCTTCTTCCGCAGCGGGTGGTTCTTGAGACTTTCCTGCAGCCTTTCACCGAGCATGAGCGGTTCTCCTCCCGCGGCCCGCGGCCGCGCTCAGTCAGGTTACGGAGCCTTGGCATGGACTCTCGCGCCGTCCGCCGTGGCCGGGGCGTAGTGCTCGCGCAGCTCGGCGAGCCGGGGCAGCGCCGCCAGCACGGTGTCGGGATCGAGTCCGAAGTCGATGAGACACGCGATCTCGTCCGCCCCCTGCGCGGAGACGGCATCGAGGACCCGCGCGCACTTGTTCTGCGTCCCGAGAAGGGTCCTCGCCTCGAAGAAGTGCTCGAAGGCGAGGCGGGCCACGTCGCGCGAGTCGCGCTCGGTGGCGGCGCCCTCCTCCAGCGAGACCTTCTGGAACTGCTTCAGGTACGTTTTCAGGTAATTCGTCATCGGCTCGCGCACCAGCTCGCGCACGGCCGCGTCGTCCGTCCCGACGTAGGTGTGCACGACCAGGGTGACGGTGCCCTGGGCCGGATCGTGCCCCTCGCGCTCCCGCGCAAGACGGTAGCGCCGGATCAGCGCGGCGAGATCATCGAAGTCGTAGCCCACCAGCGCCGCCAGGACGTTCGCCCCGATGGATCCGGCGCGCTCCCAGGTCTCGGGATTACCGGCCGTGGTGACCCAGATCGGCAGCGTCTCCTGGATGGGGCGAGGAAGCGTGCGGACCTCGACCTGGCGCCCCTGCGGTCCTTCCACCTTCAGCGTCTCGCCCGCCCACAGCCGGCGGATCGTCTCGATGCCGCGGAACATCACTTCCTTGCGATCCTCGTAAGGGCTGGGAGTCAGGACGAAATCATCCGGGTGCCACCCCGAGGCGAAGGAGACCGCCGCCCTGCCGTGCGACAGGTTGTCCACCACCGACCACTCCTCGGCGACGCGCACCGGGTGGTGCAGCGGCAGCGCCACGCTGCCGGCGCGAATCCCGACCTTCGTAGTCACGGCGGCGAGGGCCGCCGAGAGGACCGACGGGTTGGGATAGAGGCCGCCAAAAGGCTGAAAATGCCGCTCCGGAGTCCAGACCGCCTCGAAGCCGTGCCGGTCGGCGAAGCGCGCGCTTTCCAGGGCGAGGCGGTACTTGGCGTCCTCTTCCCGCGAGCCGTCGTCCGAGAAGAAATAGAGGCTGAAGCGCAACGGACGCCGGGGGCGCCGCCCGCGCCAGGCCTCCGGGTCGGCATCTTCCGGACTCCGGGTCGCGATGCCGCCCGCACCCGCGCGAGTCGTATTCGCCGTTTCCAGCCCCTTCTCGCGCAGCCGGCGCTCGAGCAGGCGCTGCTGCGCTTCGCTGAGCTTCGCGAGACGGTCGCCGAGATCGCTCATCGCGCCACCTTCTCCTCGGCCGGAGCGCCGCGCGCCAGCTCCGAGCGCACCTCGTCCTCCGACAGGGTCTCGATCTCGGCGAGCAGCGCGGCGATGTCGGCCGCCTTGCGGCGCTCTTCGAGCGCGGCATCGACCGTATCGGCCAGGCTGGCGAGGTCGGTCGATTCGAAGATGCCGGCGATCGCCAGCTCGATGTCGAAGGCCTTGCGCAGGTGGGACGCGAGCTGGATGGCGAGCAGCGAGTTCCCCCCCAGCTCGAAGAAACTGTCGGTCCGGCCGATCCTGGCAATGCCGAGGAGCTGGGTCCAGATCTCCGCCACGCGGCGCTCGGTCTCGGTGGCCGGCGCGACGATCTCGCGTGTGTCTGTCCCGGAGCTGGCGGGCGCCTTGCCGCCGATCCCCTCGAGGAAATCGGCCACTGAAGTGGAGGCTGACTGCGCGAGCAGCTCCTCCAGGTCCTGCGCGGCGACGACCATCTGAGGCTCGGCGAGCGGCGCGCAGCGGTGCAGGGCGTCGATCCCCTCCTCCACCGTGATGCCGACCTGTTCCTGGAAAGCGCGCAGCTGCTCCAACAGCGCCTGCGAGCCGGCGCCGGTCGGCGTCTGCCAGCGATCCCAGCGGGCCGTTCCCCAATCGAGGCAAGTGACTCGAGGTCCGCTTTCCCCGCGGCGGGACTGCGCGAAGGCATCGAGGAAAGCGCTCGCGGCGCAGTAATCGACCTGGCCGAAGACCCCGGTGACCGAGATGGCCGAGGAGAACAGCACCAGGGCTTCGCCCTCGCCGAGCAGCCCGGCCAGGAAGCGCGTCCCGTCGAGGCGCGGCGCCAGCACGGGATCGATCGCCGCGCTCGTCTTGAGCTGCATCATGCCGCCGCCGATGTCGCCCGCCGTGTGGAACACCGCGTCGAGCCCGCCGAACCGGCCCCGGATCCGCGCGAAGGCCGCCGTGAGCGCTTCGCGTTCGGTCACGGGGGCCGGAGAGCAGAGCACCTCCACGCCGCGCGAGCGCAGAGTCTCGACGGCGGTCTCCGAGCCGGGATCGCTTTGCAGGAAAGCGATCTTCTTCGCGCCTCCCGCGGCCAGCTTCCCGGCGAGACCCAGCTCCAGGGGTCCGGTGCCTCCGGTGAAGAGAAACGCTTCGCCGGCGCCCCACGGACTCTTGCCGTCCGGTGCGGATCCGAGCCGGATCTTCTCGTAGTGGGGGACCCAGCGATGTCCGCCGCGCCAGGCCACGACCCGCTCGGTGTCGGCCGCCTCCAGCTCGAGGATCACGCAGCGCGCCCCTTCCTCCGGGCTCGACCTCGCCAGGTCCAGCAGCCGGCAGGCCATGCCGGGATACTCCTGGGGGGCGACGCGGCAGGGACCGATGAGGGTGGCCCGCTCGGGACGCAGCGGCTTCTCGCCGGTCACGTCGAACAGGCTCGAAACGACGACGGCGATGTGGAACTCGGCGCCGGCCGCTTCGCCTCCGATCGCCTGGCAGAGGTGTAGCAGTGAAAAGAATCCCAGCTCCTGCGCCGACTCGGCGCTCACGCGGGCCGGGTCCGAGGACCAGAGATGCGCGATGCGCCACCGTTTGACGCGCCCTTGCAGGGCGCGCAACAGCTCCTGGTAATGCTCCGGCCGGCGCGGATCGAGAGTGAAGGTGTCCTCTGCGTCGTGAGCGAAAGCAATTCCGGCACCGACCCGGACCACCGTCGTGCCGCGCGCCGCCGCGGCCACACGAGCCGCGAGGTCCGTCCCATCGTCGAAAATGATCCAGGCGGCCTCGTCGACTTCCGCGGGCGAGGCCCGGAAATGGGATCGCTTCCAGCCGGGGACGTAGAACCACTCCTCGAGAGCGGGCTTCTTGAAATCGGCCCCCATGGCCTTGAACTCGGCCCCCATGGCCTTGGACGCGCCGCCGGAGCCCGGGCGCGCCAGGAGCTCGGCGCCGGGCTCGATCCAGTAGCGCTTGCGCTCGAACGGATAGGTGGGGAGTGGAACGCGTCTTCTGCGGGAATCGGCGTGCAGCGCCGTCCAGTCGATGTCGACCCCGGCGCACCAGAGCTTTCCCAGCGCCTCGCGCAGGGAGACAGCGTCGTCGGCCCCGTCGCGCGGATGGTGCAGCGATGCCACGATCTCCGCTTCCTGGCCCGCCTGCTGCCGCGCCAGCGACGACAGCGCGTTCCCGGGACCGACCTCCAGCAGGACGCGGGAGGAGTCGGCGGCAAGCGCCGCCACGTTGTCGGCGAAGCGCACCGTCCGGCGGATGTGACCGGCCCAGTAAGCCGGATCGGTCGCCTGCTCCTGGGTGATCCAGCCGCCGGTGGCATTCGACAGGAACGGCAGCGACGGCGGCTTCAGCCGCAGGCGGCGGCAGGCCTTCTCGAACTCCGGAAGGATCGGATCCATCATCGCAGAATGAAACGCATGCGAGGTGTGGATGCGGCGGAAGGCGGCCCCTTCCGCCTGCAGGCCCGCCTCCAGCTTCGCCATGTCGTTCTCCGGCCCCGAGACGACGCTGCTGGTGGGGCTGTTGATTGCGGCAATCGACAGCTGCGCGAAATCGCGCAGGCGGCGGGTGATTTCGGCTTCGCCCAGCTGCACCGCCAGCATGGCGCCGCGCGGCAGGCTCCCCATCAGCCGGCCGCGCTCGGCCACCAGCTGCAGCGCCTCTTCCAGCGACATCACTCCCGCCAGGCAGGCGGCCACCAGCTCGCCGATGCTGTGTCCCGCCATGGCGACAGGTGAGATTCCCCAGGCGATCCAGAGCTTCGCGAGGGAGTGCTCGACGGCGAACAGGGCCGGCTGGGCCAGGGAGGTCTCGCGCAGGCGGGTCTCGGTCTCCTGGGCGCCGGCACCCGTCGTGAAGACGGCTTCGCGCAGATCGACGCCAAGCAGCGGCGCCAGGATCGCGGCGCAGCGATCGAATTCTTCCCGGAAGATCTTCTCCTCTCGGTAGAGCCCCGCGGCCATTCCCGGGTGCTGCGCCCCTTGCCCGGGGAAAAGAAAGACGACCGGCGCGCCGCGGCGGTCTGTTTTTCGATTGCGGGGGCGCGCCGATCCGGCTCGAAGCGCGGCGATCGCTTCGGCGGCGTCGCGGGCGACGAGGGCCTGCCGCCAGGGGAGCCGCTTGCGGCCGACCTGAAGGGTGTAGGCGGCATCGGCGAGGCTCGGCGAGGCCTGTGATTCGAAGCAGGCCGCGAGCGCGGCGCAGGAGGCGTCGAGCGCTGATTCACTGGCCGCGGAGACGACGATCAGCTGCGGCGCGCGCTGAGGGGCCGCCGCGCCGGTTTTTGGCGCTTCCTCGAGGATGACGTGCGCATTCGTGCCGCCGATCCCGAAGGAGCTGACGCCGGCGCGGCGCGGTCCGCCGTCGGCCGGCCAGTCGCGCAGCTCGGCATTGACGTAGAAGGGCGTCGCGTCGAGATTCATCTTCGGGTTGGGCCGCTGGTAGTGGAGGCTGGGCGGAATCTCGCGATGCTGCAGGGCGAGCACCGTCTTGATGAAGCCCGCCGCTCCCGCCGCCGCGTCGAGGTGGCCCACGTTGGACTTCAGCGATCCGAGAGCGCAGCGGCGGATCCGGCCCGCTTCGGGGCCGAAGGCGCGCGCCAGGGCGGCGATTTCCACCGGGTCGCCGAGCGCCGTCCCGGTGCCGTGCGCCTCGACATAAGCAATGGTCGAAGGATCGATCTCCGCAAGCGACAGCGCCTCGGCGATGACCCCGGCCTGGCCTTGGTCGCTGGGGGCGGTGAAGCCCACCTTGACGCTGCCGTCGTTGTTCACCGCCGAGCCCTTGATGACGGCGCGGATGGTGTCGCCGTCGCGCAGCGCGTCCTCCAGCCTCCGCAGCACCACCAGCGCCGATCCATTTCCCTTGATGCATCCGGCGGCGGCCTCGTCGAAGGCGCGGCAGCGGCCGTCGGGAGATGAGATTCCTCCTTCTTCATAGAGGTATCCCGAGTTCTGCGGCACCGTGATGGAGACCCCACCCGCCAGCGCCACGTCGCACTCCTGGCTCAGAAGGCTCTGGCCGGCGACATG
>DASTZC010000081.1 GCA_035764505.1 Candidatus Polarisedimenticolia bacterium | reverse complement strand
CGTGATGATGGGAGGGCGGGTCGCGGAGGAGCTGTACCTGAAGAAGGTGACCACCGGCGCCGGCAACGACCTGGAGCAGGCGACCGACATGGCCCGGCGCATGGTCTGCGAGTGGGGCATGAGCGAGACGATGGGCCCGCTCACCTTCGGCAAGAAGGAGGAGCAGATCTTCCTCGGGCGCGAGATCGCGCAGCACCAGGACTACAGCGAGAGCACCGCCTCGCTCATCGACAAGGAAGTGAAGCGCCTGGTCCTCGAGGGCTACGAGAGGGCGCGCGACATCCTCTCCACCAGCGCCGACACGCTGCATCGCATCGCGCGCGCCCTGCTGGAGTACGAGGTCCTCAACGGAGAGGAGGTTCTCCGGGCCATGCGCGGCGAGGAGATTGCTCCGCAGCGCGAGCGGCGCCCGCGCCGGCCGTCGCCCGAGACGCCGACCCGACCCGAGCCGGAGAGGGCGCGGGATGGCCGCGGCGAGGCCCCGGTCATCTCCACCGATCCCCTGAAGCAACCCGGATAAGGTCCGACAGCTCACGATTCATCCCAACGTCCGCGTCCTTTCGAGCGACACCCGTGTCGCGTCCCCGCAACAAGAGCAATCCGACCTTCGTCCTGCTGGAGGATTTGGTTTCTCCACCCAATCCTCTGCGCGCCGCGGCGATCGGGCTGGCCCCCACCTTCCCGGACCACGGAACCATCAGCCTTTTCCTGCGCTTTCAAGGAATCTCTCCTGTTGACGCCCGCCGTCTCGCGAAAGCGGTCCGGCGTTGCGGCGGCTGGAGCGAATCCCGGCATTCCGAGAGCTCTCTTTCCGCCGGCTTGCCTCCCTTCTCTCGCGCCGCCTTCGTGGAGGAGCTGGAGAGAAAGGCCGACTCCGAGGTCCCGCTCACGGCGGAAATCCTCCAGGCATTGCGCGCCGCGCGCCGCGAAGATCGTCTGTGGAAGCTTCCCGGACGCACACTGCGCCTGAGAGAAGAATGCCTGATCCAGGGAATCCTCAATGTGACCCCCGATTCGTTCCACGACGGAGGGCGATGGGCCACGCCGCGGCGCGCCATCGCGCGTGGCCTGCAGATGGAGGAAGAAGGTGCCGCCATGATCGACGTGGGAGGCGAGTCGACCCGTCCCGGCTCCCTGCCGGTCTCCGTGGACGCGGAGCTGCGCCGGGTGATGCCGGTGATCGAATCCCTCCGGAGTAAGCTGCGGATTCCGATCTCGATCGACACGACCAAAGCAGAGGTTGCCAGGCGCGCGGTCCAGGCGGGAGCCTCGGTCATCAACGACGTGAGCGGACTGACTTTCGATCCTGCCATGGCCGGGATCGCCGCCGAGCATCGCTCCGGCTTGATCCTCTCGCACATCCGCGGCCGCCCGCGGACGATGATGCGCAAGCCGAGGTACCGCCACCTGGTGCCCGAGGTCGTTGGCTTCCTGCAGGAAAGCGTGCGTGCAGCCCGCGTCGCGGGCGTGGCGGCCGAGTCGATCCTGGTGGATCCCGGCCTCGGCTTCGGCAAGACCGCGGTCCACAATCTCCTCCTTCTGCACTACCTGCGGGCGCTGCACTCCACCGGCTGTCCCATTCTCGTCGGGGCCTCGCGCAAGTCTTTTCTTCGCCGGATTCTCGGGGAAGGAGAGGACCGGAGGCTGTATGGCAGCCTGGCGGTCGCGGCCGTGGCGGCCATGCAGGGGGCGGCGGTGCTGCGGGTTCACGACATCGCGCCGACCGTCGCGGTGCTTCGCGTCGTGCAGGCCGTCCGGCACTCGGCGCTGGAGGCTCGAGGCCGCGGACGGCGCGACAAGCAAGCGGTTCACCCTGCCGCGTCTCGCGCCGTGAAGTGGTAGACTACCGGGTCAATTCAATGCGTGAGTGGCCGGCAATCCCCGAAACGCCTGAGTGCAACAGAGGCGCCGCACCGCGGCTGGGAGCTCGATGCGCCATCTTTTCGGAACCGACGGCATCCGCGGCGTAGCCGGCGAATATCCGCTCGACGCGGCCACCGTGGAGCGCATCGGCCTGGCACTCGGATGGACCCTGCGCGAGGAGGAAGGCATCGATGCCCCGCGGGTCCTGCTCGGCAAGGACACGCGCGAATCGGGGGCCGGGCTCGAGGCCGCCCTGGCCCGCGGCCTCGGGTCGGCCGGAGCGGCAGTGAGCCTGGCCGGAGTCGTCTCCACTCCCGCCGTCGCCTTCATGACGGTCTCCGGCAGGTTCGACGCCGGGGTCGTCCTTTCCGCCTCCCACAATCCGTACCGCGACAACGGCATCAAGGTCTTCTCACACCAGGGCATGAAGCTTCCCGACGCGGAAGAGCTCGGGATCGAGAAGCGCATCCTGGGCGAGGGGTTCAACCCGCCGCGCCGCGCCGCTCCGCCCCCTGCGGGGGCCGAGGATCTCCTGGAAGGCTACCTGGGGTTCCTGGCGCGCAGCGTGGGCGGTGGACGTCCCTTTGCCGGCCTGCGCGTCGCGCTCGATTGCGCGCATGGCGCCACCTGCGCCATTGCCCCCGAGATTTTCGCGCGCCTCGGCGCGGAATCTTTCGTGATGGGAAACGAGCCCGACGGAAAGAACATCAACGCAGGATGCGGCTCGCTCCATCCGGAAGCCCTGGCCGCGATGATACGTGACAAGTCGGCCGACATCGGGTTCGCCTACGACGGAGACGGCGATCGCGTCATCCTGCTCGACGGCTCGGGCCGTACCCTGGACGGCGATTTCATCCTCTATCTGGCGGCGTTGGACCTGAAAGAGGCCGGGAAGCTGGCGGGCGACACCGTCGTGGCGACGGTAATGAGCAATCTCTGGCTGGAAAAGGCCCTCGCGGCACTGGGAATCAGCATGTTGCGCGCGCCGGTGGGCGACAAGTACGTGCTGGAGGAGATGCTGCGAGGCGGCTTCAGCCTGGGCGGCGAGCAGTCGGGCCACATCATCTTCCTGGGCGATGCGACGACCGGGGACGGCGTGCTGACGTCGCTGAAGATTCTGGACCTGCTGCGGCGCCGGAGAATGGATCTGTCGGCCTGGGCCTCGACGGTGACCCGCTGTCCGCAGGTGCTGCACAACGTGCGGGTCGCCTCGAAGCCGCCGCTGGAGAGCGTGGCGGAAATTCGCGAAGCGGTGGAGCGGGCCGAGCGCGACCTGGCCGGGGCCGGCAGAGTGCTCCTGCGCTATTCCGGGACGGAGCCGATCCTGCGGGTCATGGTGGAAGGCGAGGACGAATCGCGCATCTCCCGGACCGCCTCCGAGCTGAAGGAGCTGGTGGCCGCGCGGCTGGGCGGGCCCGGCGCCGGATCGTCAACACCGTAATCAGGAGAGCGAGCATGAGACTGGGCGTCAATGTGGACCATGTGGCGACGCTGCGCGAGGCACGCCGGACGGACGAGCCCGATCCGGTGACCGCCGCGGCGCTGGCGGAGCTGGCCGGGGCCGACCAGATCACCGTGCACCTGCGGGGCGATCGCCGCCACATCAAGGAGCGCGACCTCGACGTGCTCCGCCGCACGGTCCAGACACGCCTGAACGTGGAGATGGCCGCCACCGAGGAGATGGTCAAGATCGCCGCGACCGTCAAGCCGGCCTGCGTCACCCTGGTGCCGGAGCGCCGCGAGGAAATCACCACCGAGGGGGGGCTGGACGTGATCCTGAACCAGAACCACCTCAAGCGCATCGTGACGGCGATGCGCGAGAGCGGCCTGACGGTCAGCGTCTTCGTGGATCCCGACTTCGATCAGCTGAAGGCGGTCAGCAAGATCAACGCCGGCGTGATCGAGATCAACACCGGGCTCTACGCCGCCGCCCGGACCGACGAGCTGCGCTCCCTGGAGCTGGCCAAGGTCATGAACGCCGCGCGCGCCGGCCGCAAGCTCGGGCTGCGCGTGGCCGCCGGGCACGGCCTGACCTACCGCAACGTGCACCCGATCGCAACCCTCGAGGAGATCGAGGAGCTGAACATCGGGCATTCGATCATCGCCCGCGCCGCCCTGGTCGGCATGGAGCGCGCCGTGCGGGAGATGAAGGACCTCCTCCCTGGAAACCGGGGCCTGCCTCTCCCATAATGGGGGCGAGGTGATTGCTCCATGGGGCTTCCCCCCGACAACCTGAACCCCAATCGCCGGCTCCGCCGGGCCGCCGCCGCCCTGATCGCCGCCGCGTTGGCCGGAGCCCTGCCCTCCCCTGCCTCCGCCGTGACCGCCATGGCGGCGCGGAATACCGCCTTCAAACTGCAGACCGAGGCGATGAAGCTCTACAAGGAGGGGAGCTACAAGAAGGCGATCGAGGAGCTGCGCCAGGTCACCAATCTCTCCCTCAACTCCTTCCTCGCCTATTTCTACCTGGGGCTGGCGCTCTCCGCCGACCGGCAGTACGGCGAGGCGCTCGAGCCGCTGAAAATCGCCCTCGATCTGGAGCCTTCCCACATCCAGGCCCACATCGCGCTCGGCGACGTCTACCTGAAGCTGGGGGATCTCTCCGAATCCAAAGCCGAGTACCTGCGCGCCCTGACGCTTCAGGAAAGCTACGCCGCGGCGCACGACGGGTTGGGAAAGGTCTATGAAGCGCAGGGGGACGATGATCGCGCCATCGAGGAGTACCGCAAGGCGCTCGAGATCAACGTCGCCTATCCCGACGCCTACGCCAACCTGGGCGAGCTCTATCTGCGGCGGGCGCGCCTGGACGACGCCATCGAGCTGTTCCTCAAAGCAATCCAGGTGAAGCCCGATTTCGCCGTGGGCTACAGCCGCCTCGGCATCGCCTACAGCCGTCTCGGGCTGATCAATCAAGCGGTGGCCGCCATCAACCGTGGCAAGGAAATCGCCCCCTCCGATCCGCTCCCCTATCTGTCGCTGGGGCGAATTTTTCTCGACCAGGGGAACCTGAATCGGGCCGAATCGGAAATCGAGGCGGGGCTGGTGCGCGATCCGGGCGGCCACGAAGGTTGGCTGCTCAAATCGCGCTTGCAGGTGGCGCGCGAGGATCTTCCCGGCGCCATCAAGACACTCGAAGAAGCGCTCAAGACCGACCTGCGCGAAGCGCAGGGTCGCAAGGAGCTGGAAACGGCCCACGCCGACTACCTCGCCACCCAGGAGAAGCTGGGACAGCTGCTGGCCACCATCAGCACCTCGCCACAGGATGCGCGCCCCTACCTGGATCTTGCATCGCTGCTCTCCAGCGCGGGAGCGAGCGAGAAGGCGGTCGAGGCGGCGCGCCGCGCCGTGGAGCTGAACCCCGATGCGGCCACCCGCGCCAAGCTGGGCTATTACCTGATGAAGGCGGGCCACAGCGCCGAAGCGGTCGCGATCCTCAAAGATGTCGGCGAGGAGGGTCCGCCCGGCTCCCTGCTGAACCTGGGCGTGGCGCAGGCTTCCCTCGGGCAGGATGATGCGGCCGTCGCCTCGTATCAGAAATATGTCGCGAAGCACCCGAAAGACCCGCTTCCTTATCTCTACCTCGGCAACAGCCTCTTTCGTCTCGGAAAAGCGCAGGAGGCGCGCGCCGCCTACCAGTCGTACCTCGACCTCTCCCCCGAGGAGAAAGCCGGAAAGGTCCGGCGACTCCTGCAGGTCCTCACCGGATCGGAGGTCACGCCGTGAGGGGCCGCGGATGGCGCATCCTCGGCATGATGGTGGTGCTCCTGTCGCTGGCCCCCTTGCGGGCCCAGGAAGAATCGAAGCGCAAGGGATTCGAGATCGCCATCACCTCGCCCGCCAACAATGAGTTCGTCCTCGGTAGAACGGAGATCACCGCCGAGGTGAAAGCATCCGATCCCTCGGCGGTCGAGAAGGTCGAATTCTACGTGGACGACAAGCTCATCTTCATCGACAAAGAGCCGCCTTATTCCTGCTTCTACGATTTCGGCACCGACCCGCGCTCTTACGTGCTGAAGGCCAAGGCGACCCACAAGGAAGGGGTGACGGTCACCGCCACGGTGATCACCCGGCGCGTCTTCCTCAACTACCAGGTCAACGTGAACCGCGTCGTCCTCTTCGCCACCGCCCAGGATACCGACCGCCACTTCGTCCTCGACCTGAAGCGCGAGGACTTCAAGGTCGAGGAGGACGACAAGGTCCAGAATATCCTCGACTTCAATCGCGAGGAGAAGCCGGTGGTCATGTGTCTCCTGCTGGACAGCAGCGGCAGCATGCAGGGGAGGATGGACAAAGTCCACATCGCCGCCGGCAAGTTCATCGATTCGCTCAAGCCGGAGGACCATGCGCTGGTCATCGACTTCGACGAGAAGGTCTTCCTCCTGCAGGATTTCACCGACGATCGGAAGGCCCTGAAGGAGGCGATCGACAGCACCACGGCCGAAGGAGGCACCGCCCTGTACGACGCCGTCTACGCCGCCTTCCGCAAGCTGAAGGACCGCACCGGCCGGCGCGCCATCGTCATCCTCTCCGATGGCGAGGACACCAACAGCAAGTTCTCTTTCCAGCGGGTGCTCGAGGCCGCCAAGACGAACGAGGTGATGATCTTCTCCATCGGATTGGGGGTGTCGTTCCTCGACGTCGCCACCCATTCCGTGCTCAAGAACCTCGCCGAGGAGACCGGGGGGCGGGCCTTCTTCCCCGGGAAAGTGGAGGATCTTGAAGAGGTCTATCAGCAGATCGCCGAGGAGCTCCGCAGCCAGTACTACATCGCCTATTCCCCGTCGAACGACGACTGGAACGGAAAGTGGCGCAAGATCAAGCTGACCTCGCCGCAGCACAAGAGCCTGGACATCCGGACGCGCAAGGGGTACTACGCCGTGCGGCGGCCCCTCGGCGGGGCGCCCCAGGCGTCGAAGTGATCAGGGCGACGGCGGGGTGTAATCGGGCGGGACGGGACGCTCCTCCGGAATGAAATCGGTCGGACGTCCCTGGAAGCGCAGCGGGTACTCCACCAGCGAGAGGTTCAGGACCAGCCCCCATTCCTTGGTCACGAAGACCGGCTTCAGCTCCATCGTGACGTAGCCGGGCGAAGCGACCAGCGCCTTGTAAGTGCCCACCGGCACCTGATCGATCTTGACCTTCCCCTCGCGCCCCGTCTGGACCCGGAAGGAGGCGCCGGTCGCGGGGTTGACCAGGCTGACCAGCGCGTCGGGAATGGGTCGCTTGTCCTTGTCGGTGATCGTCCCGACCACCTCTTTCAGGACCACCTCGCCGGTGGGGGCTTCGTAAATGACCGGCGAGCCTTGCCCCTCGAGGAGCGGTCCGGCGGGCAGCGTGAAATCGACGATGTTGCGGAAGGGGGGCTGGACGACGATCCCCTTCTTGATCTGGCTCTGGTAGCCGGAGCCGCTCACCTCGATGTTGTAGCTCCCCGCCTCCAGGTCGGAGAAGCCATAGACCCCCTTGCCGTCGGTGTTGGTGACGTCGACCACTCCCAGCTGGGGAGAGCTGAGACGCACCAGGATTCCGGGGACCGCGCCGCCGGCCAGATCCTTGATCGTCCCCCGAATCCTTCCGAGCAGCGCAGCCTGGAGGGGGTCGGCAAGGACGAGCGTCAGGGCCGCGCCGAGCGCGAAGCCCCCGAGGAAGCCGGCCCGGGATCGATTTCTTGGATTGGAATCATGAGCTCGCGAAGCCATCGGAACTCGAAGCTAACACACGCTCCCGAGGGTGTCAAAGAAGCTCCGGAGCGCTTCGCGGCCGACTGCATGCTCGGCCGATTGGCGCGCTGGCTGCGGCTTCTGGGGCATGACGTCGCCTATTTCAGAACCATTCGTGATGAGGAGCTGGTGGACTTCGCCCGGCGTGAAGGAAGGAGGATCCTGACGCGCGATACCCGTCTCGTCCAGCGCCGGGCCGCCCGCGACGCCATCCTGATTCACAGCCACGCTCTGGAAGAGCAGCTCGAGGAGATGCTGCCGTATCTAGGCGGAAGCCTCGCCTTCCCGGCCGCCGGCACCCGGTGCACCGTCTGCAACAAGTCGATGCTGGTGCTCGACCGGGCCCTGGCGAAGAGCCGGGTTCCTCCCTACGTCTTCCAGACCCAAGCCTCGTTTCTGGAGTGTCCTGAGTGCCGGCGTGTCTACTGGAGCGCCACCCATGTCAGGGGAATCCGACGCCGCCTCAGGAAAGTGGCGGACCCGGACGAGCCTTGACACCTCTTCGGAGCCGAGGCTAGAATGACCCGCCTTTTCGACCGAAACAGTGTAGAAAGCGGCGTTTCCGCCGTGGTCTCCCGGAAGAGGGACGGGACGGCCCTGGGGGGCAGTTAGCTCAGCGGTAGAGCACCTGCCTTACACGCAGGGGGTCGCCGGTTCGAATCCCGCACTGCCCACCAAATCTGCCTTTGGTGCGAAGAGGTCAGCCTGCCTGAGTCGTCTTGCGGGGTCGTAGTTCAGATTGGTTAGAACGCTGGCCTGTCAAGCCAGAGGTCGCGGGTTCGAGTCCCGTCGGCCCCGCCATTCCAGCCACTTTCAAAGCCTGACGGTTTGTCGCTGATTCCACCTTCCCGGCATTTCTGGCCGGAATGGATCTCCCCACATCTGGGCTAGGAACGAACCCTGCCTCCCTGTCCGTGATCGCGAAGCTGTTTTCGGAAATCGGATGAAAGCGATCTAGCGGGAAACTGCCACTGACCTGATGACGTTGAAGTCCACCCCGGAGTATCCATACTCGCCGACATCCAGGGTCTGGAAAACCGGCCGGGTCACGAGCGTGAAGCCCGGTTTGGCGGCCAGGAGAATGCGGTACTTGCCGCGCGGCGGCAGATCGAAAGAGAAGCTCCCGTCGGGGGCCGGCGCCACGCGCCCCTTCTCCTTCGTGATGCTGTCGGGGCCATAGAGGACAACCCAGGCCACGGCAGAAAGATCTCCCGCGATCTGTCCCTTCAGCTGGGCAGCCTCCACCTCCTCCAGCGCCGCCTCTTCCGGAGAAACCGCGCGGGGCCTGGTGACCTCCCGAGGCACCACCACGGGCTTGTCGGTGATCTGCGCCGTGGAGCCGTCGGATGCCCGCATCCCTGGAGCCGAGGCCTTGATCTCATCCCGGGCAGGTGCCGGCGGGCTCTTCGAATCGCCTGCCGGGACCGGCGGTGCCGGCCCACCGGGAGTGTCACCCGGCAACATCCCGCTCTTCGCGGTAGCGGGTGCCGCCGAAGGGTCAGAGACAAGTCCCGGCTGGGAAGGTCTTGTCTGGCCGCTGGCCGAGGTGGGAGATGTCTTCGAGGCAGACACGCCGTCGGATGGCTGCCCGCCTTCGGCGACCGGGCGCAGCGGCTCTTCTTGCGGTCCGCTGCCGCCAAGGGGCGGAGCATATCCTTTGTCCTGGGCAACCAGCTTGCCGCGCGGCCCCTTCGGCTTCTCCGCCGCGTCGACCTGCGCCAGAAGCGTCCTGACCTGCACATCCTCCTCGGGCCACAGGCCGGCAATCTTTCCCTTCGTCGCGTCGATGATCACCAGGACGTCGAGACCGCGTCCCGCCGCCACCGCGAATCTTCCGTCGGGCGAGAAACCGAACCGGTCCACGTGAGAGGGGGGCTCGAGGACTCGCGAAGCGTCGTCCTCGCGGGCTGCCTGCTCCCCTTCGGCCGGCTTGCGTGGCTCCTTGGGAAAGATCGCGACGCGCGCGTCCCGCAGAGAATAAATGTGCCCCTGGCGCGGGCGAACCTGTATCCGAAAGTTGCGTCCCGGGGATCGGAAGAACCAGGACGCGGTCAGAGGAGAGGTCGTGAAGCTCTGGATTTTGCCGTCCAGCCCTACGAAAGCACGGCTCCCGTCCGCCGACAGCGTCACATCGTAGCCCGCGGAGGGAAGACGATAGGTGGAGGCCACCTGGCTCTTCCCCAAATCCACCGCCAGCAGGTCCCAGTTTCCCTCGCTCGGATCGGCCTCGTCTCCTTTGCCGGGACGATGGCTGATGACATAGGCCGTGTAGCCGTCGGGAGAGACGGCGAGTCTTTCTCCGTTGCCTGGAATCTCGACGCGCCCGAGGGGGGCCAGGCTCGCCGCCGAAAGAACAAGGAGCTGGCTGCGCTTCCCTTTCTCGGAGGAAGTCGCCGCCAGAAGCCGGTCGCCGCCGGGAAAGGGGGCCAGGGCATTGACTCTTTCATAAGGAAGAGGGACCTCGGTCGCCTGTCCGGTGTCGGGATCGAAGCGCAGCGCAGGCTCGGCGGGACAGCCGGGGCAGAGAATCCGCTGGCCGTTTCCTCCCAGGAGGACGGCGCGCAGGCGGGTGGCCGGATCGGGCTCCCCGGCCGGGGCTTCGGAAGCCGCACCGGCATGGATGGCACCCACCAGGAGCAACAGCGCCATGGAGGCGAATCGACGCGTTCCTGCGCCGGCAAGCGTCCGAATGCGGCCGCCGGCGCCGCGTCCGGCGCAGCTCGCTCTGGAAATGGGATGCCACGCGCGCTTCATGTGGGTAGGGTAACGAGCTTGGATGGGAAGGTCAATGAGGGAAATGCCAGGTTCGCGGATATGCAGCAGCAGGTTCAGGGTCCCCAGCCGCAGGCATCCAGGCAGTTCACACAGACATCCAGCTTATCCGTTCCCGGAGTGTAATGGCCGTCGCGATCCATGTCGCGATACGCGAAGCTCACACCGACCATGTATTGTCCTCCCTGGGCCGGAACCCAGACCGACAGGAACTGGACGCACATCCCCGCATCGGTCGTGATGCTGGCGGCAGCCCTTGCGGGCGGAGTCGTGACCCCCTTTCCGGAGCTGTCCCGGTCCCCCAGGTCCAGGAAGGCGTCGCCCGTGCTGAAGGGTGGGAACAGAGCCAGCAGGAGGGCCGAAACGGCGATCAATCGATAAGGATTGCGGGTTCTCATATTTCCCCCCAATGAATCCCCGAAGCGCATTTGCCTCGCATATACCCCCAAGTTCCAGGCAGGTCAAGGATTATTCGGGGTACAAAACGAAAGCGGGGAGGCCTTTCGGCCTCCCCGCAGGAGTATTTTCGGATTCTCCGTGGAGGGATTCGCCCCGGTCGGGATCTAGTATCCGCGCGGCGGACCGCTGCGTCGCGGGCCTCCTCCCCCTCCTTCTCCGGCAGGTCGAGGACGCGCCTCGTTCACGTTCAGCGCCCTCCCCCGAAGATCTTTCCCGTTCAACGAGCGCATCGCGGACTCGGCCTCTTCTTTGGAGGGCATCTCCACGAAGCCAAATCCCTTGGACTGCCCGCTGAACTTGTCCATGATCACGTTTGCGGATGCAACCTGGCCAAAAGCCTCGAAGGCTTGGCGAAGCTCATCATCCGTGACCTGGTACGACAGATTCCCGACGTAGATCCTCACGCCACGCTCCTGCTCGAAAGGCCTTGCATTTGAAGAACGAACAGACTGAAGGAACTCCTTTAGCTGCCCACAGCGGGGCCGAATATACCACAAAAGATCAGGGGTCCAGTCAAGCATCTTGGCGGCGCAAAGTTTTGCGATTACAGCATAAAAGACCTTCAAAATCCTGCGGTTACAAGGTTTCTAACGTAATCGCCCCGACACTGCTTATTTTCGTGTACAGGTGTGAGCCGGGATCATGGAAAGGGGTCTTGCCCCTCCCGCGTGAGGGTGACTAAACCTTGCGGCTTGAAACAGATCCCTCCGGACATTAAGTTTTTTTAAGCCGGCATCCGGCTTGACGGCCGCGAAGAACGTGTGGAGAATGACCCACCGCGGTCGGAGGAGAACCGACCGTGCGGGTTTCTCCAAAGACCTCTCGAGAAGCGGGTGACATGCAGACCGAACCTGGCCGTTCGGGCTCCACCCTGGCGGCTGGCTCGGAGCTCCGCCTCGGTATCCCGGGCTTTCAATTCAACGATCTCTTCCTGACCGATCGCCTGCGCGATCTCGCGCAGCGCTTCGAGTCCGGTGTCGAGTCCTCGGATCCTGCCCTGCTGCAGGAGTGGCGCGCCTACCGGGCCGCGCCCGATGCGACGCCTCCGAAGAAGCTCTCCGAACTCCTCGTCCGCATGGCTCCCCACCTGAGCGAGTTCCTGGGCCGCCTGTTCGGCATCGAAGAGGCGATGCGCGGACTGCGCAGCGCCACGCGCGAGCAGGATCCGATCTTCCGCTTCAAGGTCGACTTCCTGCGCCGGCGCGTTCAGAAGAACATCCGGCCGGAGCACCTTCCCCTGCTGCACCATGAAGAGGTGAGCGCCTGTGTCTCCCGGCTTATCCAGGAAAGCCCCGATGCCGAGCTGGCGTTGGCGGGCCTCGCCTGCGAGCTGATGGACCTCGAAGCTGCTCTGTCGGCGGGAGCCGTCGAAGCGGGTGCCGTCCTGCGTCCCGACATCGTCGCGCGTGCCCGTCAGTTCAGGGCCCGCCTCTCGGGTATCGCCGATCCGCCGCCCCGCCTGGCGGCGCTGGTGCGCGTGGAGGGGGAGCCGGGAGACTCCGACCTGAAGACGGCGCGCGGGTTGCTGCAAATCCTGGAGGAATGGTGCGGCGCCCGGCTGCTCGACGCGGCCCGGGGCGCCGAGGTGGCCCACTGGGTCTCCTTCCGCTTCCCGCATGCCCTCGATTTCGAGCACCTGGTCCATACCTCCCGGCCCATGGAAAACCCGGACGAGCCCTTCATGACCGCGGCTCCGGGACAGCTGCGGCGGCGCGATGGATTCAAGCTCACCGATGCACGCATGGACGCCCGCGAGGTCCTGGGAGAGGTGAACTACTGCGTCTTCTGCCACGAGCGCGACAAGGACTCCTGCTCGAAGGGGATTCAGAAAGACGGCCACTTCAAGATCAACCCTCTCGGCGTCCCCGTGAAGGGCTGCCCCCTGGACGAGAAGATCTCGGAGATGCACTTCCTGCGCCGCGACGGAGACTCGATCGCCTCTCTGGCCCTGGTCATGATCGACAATCCGATGTGCCCGGGGACCGGACATCGAATCTGTAACGACTGCATGAAGGGATGCATCTACCAGACGCAAGACCCGGTGAACATCCCGCAGATCGAGACACGCGTCCTGACCGAGGTCCTGCATCTTCCCTGGGGAGTGGAGATCTACGGACTGCTGACGCGCTGGAACCCGCTGAACGTGCGCCGCCCTTACGCGCTTCCCTACAACGGCAAGAATGTGCTGGTGGTCGGTATGGGTCCCGCCGGCTATACCCTGGCGCAGCACCTGCTGAACGAAGGCTTCGGCGTGGTGGCGGTGGACGGGCTGAAGATCGAGCCGCTGCCCGCCACCTGGATCGGCTCGCTCGGCTCGCCCCCGGAGCCGATACGCGACTTCTCGTCCATCTCCTCGGAGCTCGACGAGCGCATCCTGGCCGGGTTCGGCGGCGTTTCGGAGTACGGCATCACGGTGCGCTGGGACAAGAACTTCCTGACGCTGGTGCATCTGACGCTGATGCGCCGCGAGCGGTTCCGGGTCTATGGCGGGGTCCGCCTGGGAGGCACTCTGACCCTGGAGGATGCCTGGGAGCGCGGCTTCCATCACGTGGCAATTGCCGCCGGCGCGGGCCGTCCCACCATCATTGAGATGAAGAACAACCTGATCCGGGGGATTCGCAAAGCTTCGGATTTCCTGATGGCGCTGCAGCTCACCGGGGCGTTCAAGCGCGACTCGCTGGCCAACCTGCAGGTGCGCCTGCCGGCGGTCGTCATCGGCGGCGGACTGACGGCCATCGATACGGCCACCGAGCTGGCCGCCTACTACCCGGTGCAGGTCGAGAAGGCGCTGGAGCGCTTCGAGGTCCTCGCGGGGAAGGAAGGCGAGCAGGCGGTCTGGTCCCGGCTGGATGTGGAGGAGGCGGCGACGCTGCGCGAGTTCCTGGAGCATGGCCGGGCGGTGCGGGCCGAACGCAGGCGCGCCGCCGCGGCGGGCGAAGTCCCGAATCTTCTGGGCCTGGTGCAGGAATGGGGCGGCGTCACCCTGGCCTATCGCAAATCGCTCACCGACTCCCCCGCATACCGCCTGAACCATGAAGAGGTCGCCAAGTGCCTCGAGGAAGGGATCACTTTCGCGGAATGCCTCGATCCGGTGGAGGCGATACCCGACGAGCACGGCGCCATCCGGGCGCTGCGCTTCCACGTCATGCAAAAGCGCGGCGGCAGGTTCGCCCCTTCGGGCCGCGATCTGACCCTGGCCTGCCGCAGCCTCATGGTGGCCGCCGGGACCACGCCCAACATCACCTACGAGAAGGAGCACCCGGGGACCTTCATGAAGGACCCGCAGGGGAAGTTCTTCCAGGCGCACCGCGCCGAGCGCGGCGCCGATGGGCGGATCCAGCTGGAAAAAGTGGAGAGCGGCACCGGCTTCTTCACCTCCTACGAGAAGGAAGGCCGGCTGGTCTCCTATTACGGCGACAACCATCCCGTTTACGCCGGCAGCGTGGTGCGCGCGATGGCTTCCGCCAAGGACGGCTTCCCCCACGTGGTGCGGCTGTTCGCGGAGGAGATCGCTCAGCTCGATCCCGCGGCGCAGCAGGAGCGTGATCACGCCTTCGGCTCGCTCGTGCAGCGGCTCGACGAGGAGCTCGTCGCGAAGGTTCACCAAGTCGTGCGGCTGACGCCGACCATTGTCGAGGTCATCGTGCGCGCGCCGCTGGCGGCCCGGAAGTTCCACCCCGGCCAGTTCTACCGGCTGCAGAGCTTCGAGGCCTGCTCCCCGAAGGTGAACGGCGCCCGGCTGAGCACCGAGGGGATCGCGCTCACCGGCGCCTGGACCGATCCCGCCGCCGGGCTGTTGAGCCTGATCGTCCTGGAGATGGGGGTCTCCTCGCGTCTGTGTGCCGCCATGCGGCCGGGAGACCCGGTGGTGGTGATGGGGCCGACCGGGACGCCGACCGAGATCCCGAAGGACGAGCCGGTCCTGCTGCTGGGCGGCGGACTGGGAAACGCGGTGTTGTTTTCCATCGCGCGCGCGCTGCGCGACAACGGCTGCCGCGTGCTCTACTTCGCAGGCTACAAGCGGGGGGAGGACCTGTTCAAGCGGGAGGAGATCGAGGCCTCGACCGACCAGGTCATCTGGAGCACCGACGCCGGCGCCGCGGTGGAGCCTCGGCGCCCGCAGGATCTCCATTTCCGCGGCAACATCGTCCAGGCGATGGTCCAGTATGCCCAGGGGAAGCTGGGAGAAACGCTGGTGCCGCTCTCCTCGGCGACGCGCCTGATCGCCATCGGCTCCGACCGGATGATGGCGGCGGTGAAGGAGGCCCGCAAGGGAGTCCTGGCCCCCTATCTGAAGCCCGATCACATCGCCATCGGATCGATCAATTCGCCGATGCAGTGCATGATGAAAGAGATCTGCGCCCAGTGTCTGCAGAAGCACGTCGATCCGGCCACCGGACAGGAGACCCATCCGGTGTTCTCCTGCTTCAATCAGGACCAGCCGCTGGACGAGGTGGACTTCCCGAACCTCTCCGCCCGACTGAAGGCGAACACCGTCGCCGAGAAGCTCTCCAACCTCTACCTCGATCATCTTTTCAAGCTGTCCGACATCCCGCGCGTCTGAGCCGGTCGGTGGTTGAGAATCCCCCAGACCCTGGGTTAGACTCACGCCAACAGCTCGACTCTCCGGTATGCCTTCGTCTCAAGCGTGCGGGATCCTTGCGCTGCCGGGCGCTTCGATCTCTCGAGAGGATTGGGAGAGCCGTGAAAGAGATCTTGCGGGCCGGTACGTCCGCCTCCGCGGCGCCGTCCCGGGCCTGCAGCCTGTGTGGCGAGGCACCGGCCCCGGTGCGTCTTCCCTTCGCGGTGGGACGGCACGACACTCCGCCGAAGGCCAGAGAGTACCGGTCCTTTTTCTTCGGCCGCCGGCGCAAGAAGTTCACGCAGCGGCACCGCTGGGTCTGGTATATCCTCTGGCTCTGCCGCCGCTGCGGCAGCGAGTCGCCTACCGACCGGCTCTGGAAAGTGATCCAGGCCCATCCCGGCACCCGCAAGCTCGTGGACGAGGGCTATTTCGAGACGAGGCTGGGTCCCGAGTTCGACGGCGAGGAGGGAGACGTGACCTTCACCGAGGAGCCCGTGGCATGAGACCCGCCGCCGCATGAAGCTGGTCACCATCGAAGAGCGCCCCTTCAACGCCGAAACCCCGCTCGCGGAGATGGCACGCGAGATCACCCCGACCGCTAACTTCTACGTCCGCTCCCATTTCGACATGCCGCGGCTCGACGCCGCCGGACACCATCTCTCGGTCGAAGGGGCGATTGAAAGGCCCCGCGCCTGGTCCTTATCCGAGGTCCGCTCCCTGCCGCGGCACACGATTACCGCCACCCTGGAGTGTGCCGGTAACGGGCGGACGCGGCTCGAGCCTCCGGTACCCGGAGTGCGCTGGGGCTTCGGGGCCGCCGGCACCGCCTCTTTCGCCGGAACGTCCTTGCACCATCTTCTCGATGGCAGCGGCGTCCGCGGGTCCGCGGTCGAGGCGCTGTTCGTCGGCGCCGATCGCGGCGCAGTGGCGCCGGGCCGCATCGTCGCCTTCGAGCGCAGCCTGCCGATGGAGCTGGCGCGGCATCCCGACACGCTGCTGGCCTGGGAGATGAACGGCGAGCCTCTGACCGTGGAGCACGGGGCCCCGCTGCGGCTCGTGGTGCCCCGCTGGTACGCCGTCGCCTCGGTGAAGTGGCTCACCCAGGTGCGGCTCCTCGAGATCCCCTTCTCGGGCCACTTCCAGGACGAGAAATATGTTTACGAGCGGGAGCACGGAACCCCGGAGAAAACGCCGGTGTCCACCATGCGCGTCCGGGCGGTCATCGCCCGCCCCGCGGAGGGGACCCGGCTCCCCCGAGGCGTGACCGAGATTGCCGGCACTGCCTGGTCGGGCGACGGGCGGGTGGAGCGCGTGGAGGTGAGCGTCGACGGCGGGAAGAGCTGGTGCGAGGCCGCCCTCGGAAGGGCGGTCTCCGAGCATGCCTGGGTCCCCTGGAAGCTCTCGTGGAATTTCACGGCTCCGGGCCACTGCCTGCTGATGGCCCGGGCCACCGACGCCTCGGGCCAAGGCCAGCCCATGGAATCGTCCTGGAACGCCCAGGGGTACGGCAACAACGTCGTGCATCAGGTTCGCGTGGAGATCCTCTGAGGCGCTTCGCCGCTTTGGTGCTGGTTCTCGGGTCGGCCCTGC
Organism: Candidatus Polarisedimenticolia bacterium; assembly: GCA_035764505.1. NCBI lineage: Bacteria > Pseudomonadati > Acidobacteriota > Candidatus Polarisedimenticolia > Candidatus Polarisedimenticolia bacterium. The sequence goes on along the minus strand of DASTZC010000081.1, from coordinate 40,743 downwards.
TCGTGCTGGCTGCGAATCCGCCGGCCGGAACGAGCGAGCCCGCACCCGCGAACCTGGAACCCCTTTCAGAGCAGACGCAGCCGACAGCGCAGCCCGCTCCGGCCGGCCCCAAGGCTTTCGATCCCGAAGCCGAGACCGAAGCCTATCTCGCCCGGCTGACTCCCGAGCAGCGCCGGCGCTCCGACGCCTACTTCGAGGGAGGCTACTGGCTGCAGCTGTGGGATTTCCTCCTGAACGTCGGAATTGCCGGGCTGCTCCTCGCCACGGGGCTGTCGGCCGCGCTTCGGGATCGGATCGAGCGCTGGACCGGACGCTTCTGGCTGCAGGCCCTCCTCTATTCCCTGGTCTACATCCTCGTTTCCGCCCTCCTGACGTTTCCGATGACGCTCTACGAGGGATTCTTCCGCGAGCATCAATACGGCATGTCCAACATGACCTTCGCCGCCTGGATGAAGGACGCGTCGATCGGGCTCGGGGTGGGGCTGGTCCTGGGGGGAACGGCGCTGACCGTCCTGTACGGCGTGCTGCGGCGCACGCCGCGGACCTGGTGGCTGTGGGGCTCCGCCGTGGGCCTGGTCTTCTCCACGCTCCTCACCCTGATCTATCCGGTCTTCATCGCGCCGCTGTTCAACCAGTTCACGCCGCTCCATGACGCCGCGCTGCGGGACGACATCCTGTCGCTGGCGCGCGCCAACGGCATCCCCGCCACCGACGTCTACCAGGTCGACGCCTCGCGCCAGACCAAGCGGGTGAGCGCCAATGTCAGCGGCTTCCTCGGCACGCTGCGGATCTCGCTCAACGACAACCTTCTCAACCGCTGCTCGCGCGCCGAGATCCGCGAGGTCATGGGACACGAAATGGGGCACTATGCCCTGCACCACGTCTATGAAGGGATTCTCTTCTTCGCCGTCGTCATCGTCGCCGGCTTCGCCTTCCTGCGCTGGTCCTTCGACCGGGTCCTGCGCGGCTTCGGCCGGAGCTGGCGAATCCGCGGCGTCGCGGACCCTGCCGGCATGCCTCTCCTGTCGGCGCTGCTGGCGGTCTATTTCTTCGTCCTCACCCCCGTGATCAACACCCAGACGCGCGTTGACGAGGCGGAGGCCGACCTGTTCGCCCTCAATGCCGCTCGCGAGCCGGAGGGCGCGGCGGAGATCGCCCTCAAGCTCGGCGAATACCGCAAGCTGGCTCCGGGCCCGCTGGAGGAAGCGATCTTCTTCGACCATCCCAGCGGGCGCAGCCGCATCCGGATGGCCATGCGCTGGAAGGCCGAGCAGATGCGCGAGGCGCCGCGGTCCGCTCCGAACCCCGCACCTTAACCCTCCGTTACAGCCGCGGCGACACCCGCCCCGCAGAGACGCGGTGTGTGTTACACTCTGCACTCTCGAAAAAGACCGACAGGGCAGGGGTTTTGCGCATGGTCCGGGGATTCGTGCTCCAGCCCACTTACCGCATCGAAGGCGGCCGTCCGATCGTCTACCTGTTCGGCAAGCTGGAGACGGGCGAGACCTTCCTGGTGCGCGACAGCCGCTGCACCCCTTATTTCTTCGTGCGCCGCGACGACGCCGCGCGCGCCTGGACGCTCGGGGCCGATCGCCAGGGCGAGACCGAATACACGACGCTCACCGGTGAGCCGGTGACCCGCATCGAGGTCCCCGCTCCGCCCGACACCGTGCCGCTGAGGGATCGGCTGCACGGCGCCGGCATCCCGACCTTCGAAGCCGACGTCCGCTTCGCCATCCGCAGCCTGATCGATCGAGGCCTGCGCGGCTCGGTGGCCATCGAAGGCCCGTTCCGCAGCGGCAACCGCGTCTCCCGGCTGTTCGACAATCCGGCGCTCGCCGCCTGCGACTTCCGTCCAACGCTGAAAGTCCTGTCGATCGATTTCGAGACCGACCCCAAGGGAACGCGCATCCACTCGGTGGCGCTGCACGCCCCCGGTTTCGAGGAAGTGCTCCTCGCCGTCCCGGCGATCGGCAAGCGGGTCCATGCCGCCGTCTACTGCGGCACCGAGAAGAACCTGCTGCTGCGCCTCGCCGAGGCGCTGCGCCACTACGATCCCGACGTCATTACCGGCTGGAATCTGATCGACTTCGATTTGACCGTGCTGAACCAGCGCATGCAGGAGCACCGCGTCTCCCTGGAGCTGGGCAGGATTCCCGGACCGCTCAAGATCACCCGCGACAGCTCCTTCTGGGGCGCCTCGCGCGCCGACCTTCCCGGGCGCATGGTGCTGGACGGCATCCAGCTCCTGCGCGGCGCCTTCGTCAAGCTGGAGGACTACAGCCTGGAGACCGCGGCGCGCACGCTGCTGGGCGAGGGGAAGACCCTGTCCGGTCCTGCCCGGCACGAGGAGATCGAGCGGCTGTTCCGCGAGGACCTGGAGGCCTTCGTGGAGTACAACCTCACCGACGCCCGCCTGGTCGCCCGCATCCTGCAGAAGACCCAGCTGGTGGAGCTCGCCGTGGAGCGCAGCCTGCTGACCGGCATGCCGCTGGACCGCGTCTCCGGCAGCATCGCCTCGTTCGATTTCCTGTATCTCTCCGAGATGCGCAAGCGCGGCCTGGTGGCGCCCACCGTGACCGCCGCGGCGGAGCCGGAGCCGACGCTGGGAGGCGCGGTCCTCGAGCCCGTCCCGGGGATCCACGAGAACATCCTGGGATTCGACTACAAGAGCCTTTACCCCAGCCTGATCCTGACCTTCAACATCGATCCGGCCGGGCTGCTCGTCGGCCCGTCGGGCGAGATGGATCCGATCCAGGCCCCCAACGGCGCCCGCTTCCGCCGCGACAGCGGCATCCTCCCGGAGATCCTCGCGCGCCTGATCCCGCGCCGCGAGGCGGCGAAGCGCTCGGGCGACCTGCTGGCCTCGCAGGCCATCAAGATCCTGATGAACTCCTTCTACGGCGTCCTCGCCACTCCCGCCTGCCGCTTCCATTCGGCGCCGGTGGCCAACGCCATCACCCACTTCGGCCAGTCGATCCTCCTGTGGACCAAGCAGCACGTCGAGGCGCTGGGCCATCGGGTGCTGTACGGCGACACCGACTCGCTGTTCGTCGAAAGCAACGCCGCCACCCCCGAGTTCGCGGCGAGGGTGGGCGCGGAGCTGTCGGAGCGCATCAACCGCGATCTCGCCCGCCACCTGCTCGCCACGCACCGGGTGGCCAGCCGGCTCGAGCTGGAATTCGAGAGGCTGTACCTGAAGCTTTTCCTGCCGGCGATGCGTCACGGCACCGCCGGGGCGCGCAAGCGATACGCCGGCTGGGTCGAGGAGAAGGGAATCCGCCGGGTCGTGTTCGTCGGCATGGAATCGGTGCGCAGCGACTGGACCGACCTCAGCAAGGAGTTCCAGAAGGGGCTGTTCGAGCGGGTGTTCCGCGGCGAGCCGGTGGAGGAGTTCGTGCGGGCGTTCGTCGGCAGCCTCAAATCAGGCGAGCAGGACGAGCTGCTCGTCTACCGCAAGTCGCTGCGCAAGCCGCTGGACCAGTACACCGAGACCACGCCCCCGCACGTCAAGGCGGCCCGGCTGTTGCCCGCCGCTCCCGGTCGGCGCATCGCCTATGTCATGACGCTGGCCGGACCGCAGCCCGACGGGCACCGCGACAGCCCAATCGACTACGAGCACTACATCGCGAAGCAGATTGGCCCGGTGGCCGACGCATTGCTCAGCCAGCTCGGCAGCTCCTTCAGCGCCGTGATGGGAGAGGAAAGGCAGCTCGACCTCTTCTGATCCAGCCGCACTCCCGGCTCCCGCTCAGAGTAGAATGGCGCCGCAGCGTGGCTTCTGGGAGCCGGCATGCGTTGGTCCAATCTCCCCCTCATCGCTTACCTCCGGAGAATCCGCCCCGGCGAGAAGCGGTTCCTCGCGCTGGTGCCGCTGACCGGCCTGGCCACCGGCTTCGCCGCCGTCGGGATCGTGCGCCTCATGGCGCTGGTCCAGAAGCTGTTCTGGGGAGGCGGCCGCGATCTCCTGGAATGGGCGCAGAAGGCGACGCCGCTGCACCGCGTCGGGGCGCTCGCCGCCGGCGGCGTCATCATCGGCTTCATCGTCTTCCTCGCCGGACGCTCGGTGCGCGGACACGGCACCACCGGGATCATCGAGGCGGTGACCAAGAGCCGCGGCTACATCTCCCTGAGCCGCACCCTCACCATGGCCGCCTCCACCATCGTCACCGTGGGCTGCGGCGGCTCGCTCGGCCGCGAAGGGCTGCTGATGCGGGTCGGCGCCGCCATCGGGTCGATCGCGGGGCGGCGCTCCACCACCACCGGGAACCGGCTCAACATCCTGGTGGGCTGCGGCACGGCGGCGGGCATTGCCGCCGCCTACAACGCGCCGATCGGCGGCGCGCTGTTCGCCCTGGAGGTGGTGCTGGGGAACTTCGCCCTGGAGAGCTTCGGTCCGATCGTCGTCGCCTCCGCCATGGGGACGATCGTGTCGCGCGGGCTGCTGGGGAACTATCGCGCCTACAGCCCGCCGCCGGTGCAGATGCTGGTCTCCGGCTGGGAGATCGGCCACTACCTGCTCATGGGCACCCTGCTGGGACTGGCCTCCGTCGTGTTCATCCTGGCGCTGCGCGCCGGCGAGAAAGGTTTCGACAAGGTGCGCCTTCCCGACTGGGCCAAGCCGGCCCTGGGCTTCACCCTGGTGGGCGTGCTGGGAATCGGCTTCCCGCACGTCTACGGCAACGGCTACGACACGGTGAACCTCGTCCTGCGCGAGGGGCTGCCGCTGCAGCTCATCCTCCTCCTGCCGTTCCTCAAGCTCGCGGCCACCGCGCTGACGCTCGGATCGGGCGGCACCGGAGGGCTGTTCACGCCGACGCTGTTCGTGGGCTCGGTGCTGGGGTCGGCCTACGGCTCCTGGTGCCATCACATCTTTCCCGACGTGACGGCCGGACCGGGAGCCTACGCGCTGGTGGGCATGGGGGCGATGATCGCCGGCACGACGCAGGCGCCGCTGACCGCCATCCTGACCATCTTCGAGCTGACCGGCGACTACGAGACGATCCTGCCGCTGATGATCTGCTGCACCGTGGCGCTGCTGGTGAGCCGCCTGGTGCACCCTCATTCCATCTACACGCTGCCGCTGGCGGACCGCGGCGTCCGGCTGGGGGGCCGCACCGAGGAGCTGGTGATGGACACCATCGAGGTGCGCGACGTGATGCGCCAGGGCGCCGCCCCGATCCTCGACACCGAGCCGCTGGAGGCGGTGGTCAAGCGGCTCCTTCACGAAGGGCGCAAGGAGCTGTTCGTGGTGCGGGAGGACGGTCGCTTCCGTGGCGCCATCACGCTGGCGGATCTCACCGAGTACATCGCCCAGCCCGAGGCCTTGCAGACGGTGAAGGCGGGGGACGTGACCTATCCCGACGTCCCGGTGCTGCAGTTCTCCGACCGCCTCAGCGACGCCATCGCCCACTGGTCGCAGGTAAGCCGTGATCGCCTTCCGGTGGTCGACGGGCTGGAGACCCGGCGCTACATGGGAGAGCTGTCGGCCGGGGACATCATCTTCCTGTACAGCCAGGAGGTCCTGGGTCGGGAGAAGCGGCTGGCACGCTTCGACCGGCCCACGGAAGGAGGGCGCCCCGAAACCACCTACGTCGAGCTCCCCAAGGAATACGTGGTCGCGCAGGTGAAGCTGCCCGACACCTTCCAGGGCACCACGCTGCGGGACCTCGACGCGCGCCGTCGCTTCGGCGTCAACGTCGTCGAGGTCAAGCGCAAGGTCGGCAGCGACAACGAGCACCGGCTGATCCCGGGTCCCGACACTGAGCTGCGCGCCGGCGACGGCCTGATCGTCGTCGGACGCCCCGCCGACATCGCCCACCTGGCCGATCCGGCGCGACTGGCGGAAGCTCGCGAGGCGCCGGTGACGCCGGCCCCCGTGCAGGAAATCCCCGCCGAATCGCCCAAGCGCTGAAGGAGCCGTGTCGATGAAACGAAGGTTCAGGGACCTGGGCGCAGCGGAAGTGCTGGCGCTGGCCATCTCGCTGGAGGAGGAGGACGGCCGGATCCTGCAGGAATTCGCCCGCCTGCTCCGCCCCAACTATCCCAAGGCCGCCGCGGCGCTCGACGAGATGCGCGTCGAGGAGGATTCGCACCGCCACCGCCTGGTGGAGCTGTTCCGCCGCAAGTTCGGCGAGGAGATCCCGCTGATCCGGCCGCAGGACGTGAAGGGCTTCCTGCGGCGCGATCCGCTTCCCGCGTGGCGCAGCCTGAGCGTCGACGAGGTGCGCCGCCGCGTCGCGATCCTGGAGTTCGAGGCGGAGCGCTTCTACATCCGGGCGGCGCAGCAGACGACCGACGCCGAGCAGCGCCAGCTGCTGGGGGATCTGGCGGAAGAGGAGCGCAAGCACGAGGAGATGTCGGCCCTGATGGACCCCGCGCACCAGGAGCCCTCGGAACGCGAGGCGGAGCACCAGCGCTCGCGCCAGCTGTTCGTCCTGCAGGTGGTGCAGCCGGGCCTCGCGGGACTGATGGACGGCTCCGTCTCGACGCTGGCGCCGTTGTTCGCCGCCGCCTTTGCCACGCGCGACACCTGGCAGACCTTCCTGGTCGGGATGGCGGCCTCGGTGGGCGCCGGGATCAGCATGGGGTTCGCCGAGGCGCTGTCGGACGACGGCAGCCTCACCGGCCGCGGCCAGCCGCTGCTGCGCGGCATCATTTGCGGGTTGATGACGTTCCTGGGCGGGGTCGGCCACGCGTTGCCTTATTTGATCCCGCACTTCCTCACCGCCACGGTGGTCGCCACCATCGTGGTCGCCATCGAGCTCATCCTGATCGCCTGGATCCGCAAGCGCTACATGGACACTCCCTTCCTGTCGGCGACGCTGCAGGTGGTCGTGGGCGGCGCCGCGGTCTTCCTGGCCGGGATCCTGATCGGCAGCTCATGATCGCCTGGCGCGCCGCGCGACTCGTCGCCCTCCTGGCGGCCGGCGTCCTCGGCATCGCGATGCTGGAGGGCGCTGAAACAGGATCCGACCCGTGCGCCGGCGTCCGCCCGTCGGCGGGAACCGCGATCCGTGCGGTGCGGGTGGCCTCGGGCTTGACGCGTCCTCTCCTCGTCCTCGCCCCTCCCGGCGACACGCGCCGGCTGTTCATCGTCGAGCAGGACGGCAAGGTGCGCATCCTCCAAAATGGCTCGCTGGCCGCCAAGCCCTTCCTCGATCTCAAGGGGCTGACCCGCTCGCCGGCGACGGGAGGAGGGTGGGAGGAGGGGTTGCTGGGGATGGCGTTTCATCCGCGCTTCGCGGAGAACCGGACCTTCTTCGTCTACCACACCGACACGACCGGGAAGAGCAACCTGATCGTGCGCTACCGCGCCGCTTCCGCCGACCCGGACGCCGCCGATCCCGCTTCGCGCCAGGTCGTCCTGACCATCCCCCACGTGAAGCATGCCAATCACAACGGCGGCATGATCGCCTTCGCCCCGGACGACGGGAAGCTCTATGCCGGCACCGGCGACGGCGGCTCGATGTGCGATCCCGACGACAACGCGCAGAACCCCGAGGTGCTCCTCGGGAAGCTGCTGCGCCTCGACGTTGACGCAGATCCTCCCAAGGTCGAGGTCTGGGCGATTGGCCTGCGCAACCCCTGGCGCTTCGCCTTCGATCGGGCCAACTCGGACCTCTATATCGGCGACGTGGGACAGGGGGACTGGGAAGAGGTCGACTACTATCCCGCGCCGCGGGCCAAGGGAGCGAATTTCGGCTGGGACCTCTACGAGGGATCCCACTGCCCGAACCCGTCGTGCATGGGGCGCAAACGCTGCGACAGCATCCGCGCCATCCCCCCCGTCGCCGAGTTCTCGCACAAGGGAAGCGCCTGCTCGATCACCGGGGGCCCGGTCTACCGGGGCTGCGCCATGCCCGATTTGCGCGGCACCTACTTCTATGCCGATTTCTGCGCCGGCTTCATCCGCTCCCTGCGGGTGCGCGACGGCAAGGCGATGGAGATGCGCGACCGCACCGCCGAGCTCGAGCCGGGGGGCGGTGCGCACATCGAAGCAATCACCTCCTTCGGCGAGGACGCGCGCGGCGAGATCTACGTCATCGACCAGGAAGGCGAGATTTTCGAAATCGTCCCCGCCGGCGCCGCGCCCTCCCCTCGCTGAGCGTCGCGCCCCGAAGATTCCCCTCAAAAAGGTTTGCCGCCCGGCCGCCGCGGGGCTACACTCGCGGCACCCGGTGAGAGGGGGGGTCCATGAGAGGGAACCGCTTCGCGAAGCTGGGTCTGACGATCTGGCTCGGCGCCGCGGCCGGCGCGCATTCGGCGGCGGCGGGAGTCTGTGACGGCATTTCGACGGCATCGTCAACGCCGCTCACCACCGTGAAGATGCCGGGTGCCTACCTGCTACCTCTGCTCGTTACCTCCCCTCCCGGGGACACCAGCCGCCTTTTCATCGTTGAGCAGGACGGCACGATCCGCATCATCAAGGACGGCGCTCTATTGGCGGCCCCTTTCCTGAACATCGCCTCGCTCGTGCTCTCCCCTGCCGACGGCGGCAACAACGAGGAGGGGCTGCTGGGCCTCGCGTTCCACCCGAACTACGCCGTCAATGGATTGTTCTACGTCTATCACACCGATTTGACCGGCTCGAACCTCCTGGTCAGTTACGCGCGCAGCGCGGGGAACCCCGATCTGGCCGACACCTCGACGCGGCAGGTCCTCTTCACCTTCCTGCACCCGGGCGCCGGCAACCACAACGGCGGCATGATCGCCTTCTCCACCAGCGACGGCAGGCTCTACGTCGGCACGGGCGACGGCGGCGGCGGCTGCGATACGAGCAACAACGCCCAGACCGATGCGTCGCCGCTCGGCAAGCTGCATCGCATCAACGTGGATGCCGTGCCTCCGACGATCGAGACCTGGGCCAAGGGGCTGCGCAATCCGTGGCGCTGGTCCTTCGATCGGCTGACCAACGATCTCTATATCGGCGACGTCGGCCAGGACAACTGGGAGGAGATCGATTTCCGGCCCGCGCCGCGCTCCGCCGGCGACAACTTCGGCTGGCGGGTCTACGAAGGGACCCACTGCGACCCCAACCCCTCCTGCCCGGGCGTCGAAGCCTGCGCGACGGTTCCGAACGCCATCCTGCCGATCACGGAATATGACCATGGCAGCGGCTGCTCGGTGACGGGCGGCTACGTCTACCGCGGCTGCCGCATGCCGGCGCTCGCGGGACGCTATTTCTATTCCGATTTCTGCTCCGCCTTCATCAAGTCGTTCCGGGTCGTCGGCGGGGCGGTGAGCGACCCGATCACCCATACGACGGAGCTGGCCCCGGGCGGCGGGCTGAGCATTTCCCAGATCACCTCCTATGGCGAGGATGCACGCGGCGAGATCTACATCGTCGATCGCGGTGGCGAGGTCTTCAAGATCGTCCCGATTCTCCCCAACCTGGAAGTCTCCGGGCCCAACGCTCCCTTCCTTTCGCTCGACGCCAACTGGACGTGGGAGGACCTCCACCTGAGCTCCGATCACCCGATCAGCCAGTACCGCGTCTACCGCACCGCCGGCAACGGCAGCGGCACCTTCGACTGCGAGTTCCAGAGCGCCACGCCGAGCTGGACAGGGGGTGATCCGCAAATCCCGGCCGTCGGCTCTCTCTTCTCCTACCTGGTGGTGGCGCGCAACGCGGCGGGCCAGCAGACGAGTCCCGGGACGGGCACCGGCGGCACGCCGCGCACTCTTTCGGCGCTGGCCTGTCCTCTCTGAGCTTCTCCGGCCGGATTTCCCTGACTGCCCGCCTCTCCGTTCACTCCTGACATCTTGAGTGTTCGAATCCAATCCCGTACCCTGTCTCCCCCCTGGAGGAGCTCGTGACGCCGGTCATCGAAGCCCATGCGCTCGTGAAGCGCTACGCCGACCTCACGGCGGTGGACGGGATCGACTTCGCCATCCCCGCCGGGCAGTGCTTCGGCTTCCTGGGACCCAACGGGGCCGGCAAGACCACCACCGTGAAGATGATTCACTGCTTCGCGCCGGTGACATCCGGCGATCTTCGGGTGTTCGGCTACGACGTTCGCCGCCACCCCCGGGAGATCAAGGCGCGCATCGGGGTCTGCCAGCAGGAGGACAACCTGGATCCCGATTTCTCGGTCCACAAGAACCTGCTGGTCTTCGGCCGCTACTTCGGCATCCCCGCTCCCGTGCGCGAGAAGCGGGCGCGGGAGCTGCTCGATTTCATGGGGCTGTGGGAGCGGCGCGGCAGCGGCATCCGCGACCTTTCCGGCGGATTGAAGCGCCGCCTGGTGATTGCCCGCGCGCTCATCAACGATCCCGACCTCCTGATCCTGGACGAGCCCACTACCGGGCTGGATCCGCAGTCGCGCCACCAGGTCTGGGATCGGATCCGGCAGCTGCGGCGCCAGGGAAAGACGATCCTACTCACCACCCACTACATGGACGAGGCGCAAACGCTGTGCGACCGGCTGGTGATCATGGACCACGGCAAGATCCTGGTCGAGGGGGATCCGGCGGCGCTGGTGAAAGAGCGCGTCGGACGGGAGGTGGTCGAAGTCTGGGGCGCGTCCGAAGCGCTGCGGGAGCTGGCGCGCCGCAGCGGCTGGCGCTTCGAGTCGGACTGCGACCGGCTCTTCGTCTACACCGACTCCGGCGAGTCGGTGCTCTCCGCCATTGCCGGCAAGTACCCGGTCGAGCGCTGCATGGTGCGCACCGCGGGGCTGGAGGATCTCTTCCTGACCCTCACCGGCAGGGAGCTGCGCGAATGATCGACCTGGTGCGCAACATCAGCGCGCGCAGCCTGCGGGTCTGGCAGAGGAACCGCGACGTCTATTTCGTGACCTGGAAGACGAACCTGGTGCCGCCGCTGCTCGAGCCGATCCTCTACCTGCTGGCCTTCGGGGCGGGCGTGGGCGCGCTGGTCCACGAGGTCCCCTATCGCGGCGAGAGCATCGACTACACCACCTTCATCGCCCCCGGATTGCTGGCCACGCAGGTGATGTTCCAGGCCTTCTTCGAGAACACCTACAACACGTTCGTGCGCATGTACTACCAGCGCACCTTCGACGCGCTGGTCACCACGCCGCTGACGCTGGAGGACGTGATGGCGGGCGAGCTGCTGTGGGGGGCGACCAAGGGGACGATCGGCTGCGCCGTGATGATGGCCGCGGTGAGCTTCTTCGGCGTCCTCTCCTATCCTCAAACTCTGGTCATCCTCCCCTTCTCGTTCCTGGCGGGGCTGTTCTTCTCGGGACTGGCCCTCTGCTTCACCGGCATCGTGCCGCAGATCGATTCCTTCAACTTCCCGACCTTCCTTTTCATCATGCCGATGTTCCTCTTCTCGGGGACCTTCTTCCCGCTGGACGTGCTGCCGCGCTGGGGACAGATCCTGGCGCAGGCGGTGCCGCTCACTCACGTCGTGTCGGTGATGCGCGAGGCGAGCCTCGGCCGCCTGACCCTGCGCGCCGTTTGGGACGTCGCCGCGCTGCTGGCGCTCACGGCACCGGTCTGCCTGCTCGGGATCTTCCTGATGAAACGCCGCCTGGTGAAGTAGGAGCCGGGTCCCGCGTTTCAGCGGCCCTGAGCTACGAGCGCCAGGTTCTCGCGCCGGCCGGCGAGGATGTGCGCCGCGAGCCGGAACAGGGGGACAGAGACCAGCATCGCGGCAGCGGTGTAGAGGGCATCGAGCAGCAGCGCCAGCGGCGGGCTGCCGACGAGGAGGGTGGCCAGCGCGGTCAGCCCGACCACCGGCGCCAGCGCCAGGACGCTTACCATCATTCCAAGGATCGCGGCGAGCGGATGGGGCTGGTTCTGCTTGGTCAGCCGGGCCGGATTCACCGCCTTCGGGAAGACGGCGGAGAGGATCGCTCCCACCGGAGACATCAGCGAGAAGACCGCGGCACCTGCGAAGGGCAGGCACAGCCAGAGCCAGGGCGAGCCGCCCGGCGCGATGACGGCGGCGACCAGAATCGACGGGACGCCTCGGCAAGTCCCCAGAATGGCGCCCGCCGCCGCCTTGCCGGCAATCAAATCGGCATCGGAGATGGGCGAAAGAAACTCCAGGGTCAATCCGGCCCGGTCGCTGGCGAACTGGTTGAGCACCGTCCCTTCCAGCGTAGTCATCGCCAGGAAGACGGCGAAGCCGCCGAGGAGGAGCCCGATCGGAAAGGCGAACCCCTCCGGCACCAGCTCCGGCGGACGGCGCCTCCAGAGGATCCCCAGGACCAGGATCACGGCGGGGAGCATCACCGTCTGGATCTTCCCCTGGACCGAGCGCAGCACCAGTCGGATCTGGGCGATCGCCACCGCCGAGGCGGCGTCGCTGATCCAGGGAACGCGGGGCCAGCGCGGCTCCAGCACCCGCGATCCGCGCCGCGGCGTCGCCACCTCCGGTGTCTCCATCAGCCGCCGGTAGATCCCGAACCCTCCCGCCTGCAGCCCCAGCGCCCAGCCCCAGAGGATCGCCACCGGCAGCAGCGCCACGGCCTCCGCGGCGTCGGCCGCCTTGGCGACGCTCTTCACGTACAGCTCGGGCGGATAGATCACCGACCAGAGCGGCAGCGCCTTTCCCGACCAGCCGGGCGCATCGGGCGGCCGGCGCTTCTTCTCGGCCGGCGACTCGGCCGCCTTCTCCTCGACCTTCTCCAAGGTCGTCGGACCTCGGCGGTCCCGGTTCCAGGTCGACAGCAGCCCCGGCATGAAGCCGAGGATCGCCAGGGAGGTGAGCAGCACGAAGCTCACCAGCTCGCCGCGGCGGCGGTCGCGAAAGATCAGCTGCGCCGCCGTCGAGCACAGGGTCGACAATGCGGCGATCAGCAGCCGCAGCGCGAGCCCGGCCAGCAAGGCGATGGCTGCGGCGGCCCAGGCGTCCGCCGCCGCCAGCCCCAGGGCCAGGCCCAGCGTGCCGGAGGCCAGGATGGCGGACCAGGGCTCGACCAGGGCGGCGATCAGCTCGCTGATGTAGAGCGCGCGCAGCGGAATGGGGAGGAGAATGAGGCGCTCGGCGTTCGGCATGCTTCCCTGCGCGGCGCGCAGCAGCGGCGCCAGGAAGGTCATTCCCAGCTCCGCCCCGAGCATGATGCGCAGGATCAGGAGGATCGGCTGATGGACCTGGCCGCTTTGCGGCAGGTAGTAGCCGGCCAGCGCCCCCAGGAAGCCGACCAGCAGGACCCCCGGCAGGAAGAGAATTACCATGAGCGCCGGACCGAGGACCTGCAGCGCGCGCGAGGCGCGCTCAAGCGTGTCGCGCTTTTTCGTCGGCTTCATCAGGTTGAGCAGCAGCCGCCAGCGCAGCCAGAGGATGACGCGCGCGGTGCGGATCATCCCGACAGCCATGCGAGGTCGGAGCCGCGCTCCTCGGAGGCCCCCACCAGGTCCAGGAAGACCTCCTCCAGCGTCCGGCCGCCGCCGCCCGACCGCAGCGCTTCCAGCGGCCCCTGCGCCGCCAGCTTTCCCTTGGCGATGACGCCGACGTGCGTGCAGAGGCGCTCGACGATCTCCAGGATGTGGGAGGTGAGGAAGACGGTGCCGCCGCGCCCGACGAACGCGTGCAGGAGATCCTTGATCTGCCGCGAGGCGACGGCGTCGATCCCTTCGAAAGGCTCGTCCAGGAAGAGAAGGTGCGGGCCCGGCAGCAGCGCTGCGGCCAGCGCGATTTTCTTGCGCATGCCGTGCGAATAGTCGGCCACCAGGACTCCCGCGGCGCCCTTCAGGTCCATCAGATCGAGCAGCTCGGCGCTGCGCGACGCCAGCGTCGCCTGCGGCAGACCGTGCACCTTGCCGACGAACGTCAGCGTCTCCGCGCCGGTGAGACGGTCGAACAGCGCCAGATCTTCCGGGACCACGCCCACGCGGCGCTTCACGGCGACGGGCTCCTTCACCGGATCGAGCCCCAGGATCCGCATTGTTCCCGCGCTCGGCCGCAGCAGCCCGGTGAGGCACTTGATGGTCGTCGACTTGCCGGCGCCGTTGGGGCCCAAAAAACCGTACAGGGTGCCGCGCGGCACCTCCAGATCGATGCCGTCGACGGCGCGCAGCTCGCCGAACGTCCTGGTGAGTCCCCGCGTCTCCAGCGCCGCTTCCAAGCTTCTCCCCCGCTTTTCCGAAGCGCCGTCGCCCCGGCCCAAAAGGGTTGATATTAAACCTCAAATCCGCTATCGTCGCGCGTCGCCGAGTGCACCAGGATCCTCCGAGAGAACATGCCGGTGCGCGACCCCCTCCAAGACCTCCACCTGCTGATCCGATCGCGCTACTGCATCATCGTCCTGGAAACCGACGAGCAGGATCGGGCCGAATCCCTGCTGCGCAAGCTCGCGGCGCGCCTGCGGGTGCCGTTCTTCTCCTGGACGCCCACCAAGGGGCTGCGGCGCGACGGCGAGAGCGGCGCGATTTACGGCACCGCCGATCCGGGGCAGGCGCTGGCGCACATCGAGAGCGCGCGGCTCCCCGCGCTCTACCACTTCCTCTCTCTGGGCGGCTTCCTGGAAGACAAGGTCCTCGCCGCCCGCCTGAAGGACGCCGCCGAGCCGTTCACCCGTTCCACCGGAGCGCTGATCCTGACCGGCACCGCGCTCGAGCTTCCCGAGGCGGTGAAGCCGATCTCCGCCACTCTGCGTTTGCCCTCCCCGGAGCTGTCGGAGTACCGCGACCTGCTGCATCGGGTGCTGAAGGATCTCTCTGCGCGGATGCCGATCCAGGTGGCGATGAAGGCGGAGGATTTCACCCGCCTGCTCAACAACCTGAAAGGGCTGACGCTGCAGGAGGCGGAGCGCATCCTCAGCCGCGCCGTCCTGGAGGACGGCGTTCTTTCACCCGAGGACATCGCGGGAGTGATCGCGGCGAAGAAGGCGGTGGTGGAGCGGGAAGGAGTGCTCGAGTACTTCCCGGCCGAGGAAGGGATGGGAGATATCGCCGACCTGGCGGGATTGAAATCATGGCTGGCGGAGCGCCGCGCCATTCTCACCGACCCGGCGCGCGCCGCCGGCTTCGGTCTGGCCTTCCCGAAGGGAGTGCTCCTCCTTGGAGTTCCCGGGTGCGGCAAGAGCCTGTGCGCCAAGGCGGTGGCGCGCGAGTGGAATCTGCCGCTGCTCAAGCTCGATCCGGTCGCTTTGTACGACAAGTATGTCGGAGAGAGCGAGAAGAATTTCCGCAAGGCAATGGCCATGGCGGAGAAGATGGCTCCGGCCGTGCTCTGGATCGACGAGTTGGAGAAGGCCTTCTCCGCCGCCGGCGAGGCCGAGGATGGCGGGCTCTCCAAGCGCATCTTCGGCACGTTCCTTTCCTGGCTGCAGGACCGCAAGGGAGACGTCTTCGTGGTCGCCACCGCCAACGACGTCTCGATCCTCCCTCCCGAGTTCCTGCGCAAGGGGCGCTTCGACGAAATCTTCTTCGTGGACCTTCCCGACGCCCAGGCGCGCGCTGCGCTGTTCGCGATCCATCTGAAGAAGCGGGGCAAGGACCCAACCGCCTTCGATTTGCCCCGCCTGGTCGAGGCGACGGAAGGCTTCGGCGGCTCCGAGGTGGAGCAGGCAATCGTGGCCGCGCTGTACACCGCCTTCTCGGGCGGCCGCCCTCTCACCACGGAGACGATTCTCCAGGAGATCACCCGCACCCGGCCGCTGATCCAGACGATGGGAGAGAAGATCCAGGCCCTCAGGAATTGGGCCCGGGAGCGCACCCGCAGCGCCCATTGAGAATCCCGACTCCGGCGCGTGCTACGATCCGCATCCGAGTCGCAACCCAGGGCCTGCGAGAACGCCGATGGCGCGCTGCCCCACCTGCTCTTCCGAAGCCGGCTTCGGGCACTTCTGCCCTTCCTGCGGCGCGTCCCTGAGCGATTCCGAGGCACCGACGCGCCTGAGCTCCTCCGGCTCGTCCTCCTCCGACCCCCGGCACGGCCGGTTCCTTCCCGGCACCCTGCTCGGCGATCGCTACCGCATCATCGCCCTGCTCGGACGCGGCGGCATGGGTGAGGTCTACCGGGGCGACGACCTGAAGCTGGGTCAGGCGGTTGCCCTCAAGTTCCTGCCTCCGGGAATCGAGAAGGACGCGGCGCGGCTGGCCCGGTTCCACGACGAGGTACGCATCGCGCGCCAGGTGGCCCATCCCAACGTCTGCCGCGTCTACGACGTGGGCGAGGTGGACGGCAACCACTTCCTGACGATGGAGTATGTCGACGGCGAGGACCTCGCCTCGCTCCTGAGGCGCATCGGCCGCCTTCCCCCGGACAAAGGGGTCGAAATCGCGCGCCAGATCAGCGCCGGCCTGGCGGCGGCGCACGACGCCGGCGTCCTGCATCGTGATCTCAAGCCCGCCAACATCATGATCGACGGCCGTGGCCGGGCCCGCATCACCGACTTCGGGCTGGCGGCGCTGGGGGAGGAGGTCAAAGGTGACGAGGCTCGCTCCGGGACACCCGCCTACATGGCGCCTGAGCAGCTGGAAGGAAAAGGGGTCACGCAGCGCAGCGATCTGTATGCGCTCGGATTGATTCTCTACGAGGCCTTCACCGGCAAGCGGCCCTACTCTTCGACCTCGGGAGCCGATCTTCTCAAGAAGCAGACCACCACCTCCCCCACGTCTCCCTCGAGCGTGGTCGGGGGGCTCGATCCGGCCGTGGAGCGGATCATTCTGCGCTGCCTGAGCCCCGACCCCGCCGGCCGGCCTTCCTCCGCGCTGGCGGTGGCGGCGGCGCTGCCGGGCGGGGATCCCATTGCCGCCGCGCTGGCCGCGGGAGAAACTCCCTCCCCTGAGATGGTCGCCGCGGGAGGTGACTCCGAAGGCCTCCGCGTGAAGACGGCGGCGATGCTCTTCGCCGGAATTGTCCTGGGGATGGCGGCACTCGTCCCACTCGCGGCCCGCAGTCAGGTTCTCCTCCTCTCCAGGCTGTCGAAATCACCCGAGGTGCTCGCCGAGAGGGCCCGGGAAATCCTCGGGGAGCTGGGATACACCGAGCGCCCCGCGGACCATATTGTCGCTTTCACCATCGATACCAGCTATCTCTCCTATTTGAACCGCCTGCGTCCTCCGCCGCAATGGCCGGAGACGCTGGCCCGGCCCCAGCCTGCGGTCATCCAGTTCCGCCTCCGGGAGAGCCCGGCGCTGCTGGTGCGCGAGAGCAAGGGGACGATCGGCGACTGGTTCCTGGATCCTCCACCCCTCCGGCCGGGGATGCTCGACGTCACGCTGGGATCCGACGGCAGGCTGGTGGCGCTCGCGGCGACGCCTCCGGAGAAGCTTCCAACCGGGGCGCCCGCCGGTGAGCCCGACTGGGCGAAGCTCCTATCGATCGCGGGATTCGCGGAAAGCAGTCTCGAGAGCGTGGAGCCGCAGTGGGTCCCGCCCTGTTTCTCCGATACCCGCAAGGCCTGGAAGGCTGAGTATCCCACCTCCCCGCCGACGCCGGTGCGCCTCGAAGCGGCGGGGCTGGCGGGAAAGGTCGTGGGGTTCCGGATTTTCGCTCCCTGGGATCGCGGCGAAGAGGCAGGCTCCGAGCCTTCGGGGTCGGATCCCTGGATCGTCCGCTTCGCGCGCGCCGCCGTCTTCGTGTCGGCGATCGTCGCCGCCCTGGTCGTCGCCACCCGCAACCTGCGCCAGGGACGGGGCGACTGGAGAGGAGCTCTGCGCTGCGCCGTCTATCTGGGAACGCTGCGCCTCCTCTGGATGCTTTCCGCACACCACCTGCCGAGCGATGCGGAGGTGGACCTGCTCATGGCGCATCTGGCCTGGTCGACCTATCGGGTCTGCATGGTTGGCGTCCTCTATCTCGCGCTGGAACCCTATGCCCGGAAGCTCTGGCCCCGCATGCTGGTTTCCTGGGTGAGGCTGGTGGACGGTCGCTTCCGCGATCCGCTGGTGGGCCGCGACGTCCTGGTCGGCAGCCTGTTCGGCGTCCTCCTCTCCCTGGCCGGCACCGGTGTGACTGTCCTGGCGGCGCGGCTGGGGCTCCCCGGGAGCCTGCCCGGAATCGACATCTGGGCCCTCGAATCGATGCGTGGCTTCCGCAACGGTATCGCCGCGTTGCTGGGAGTGCACGTCAGCTCGGCGCTGGAGATGTTCTTCCCCTTGATGCTCCTCCTCATCCTGCGGCTGCTTTCAGGACGCACCTGGGTGGCCATCACGGGAACTTCGATCATCGGCGCCGTGGTGACCTTTCAGTCGGGAAGTCCCGTCATTTCGCTTGTCGGCCTGGCCATTGGCGTGGTCATCTTCTTCACGGCGCTGTTCCGCTTCGGGCTGCTTGCGATGGTCGTGCTGGGAACGGTCAATCGGCTCCTCGACCAGCTTCCGATCGGGATCGAGCCCGGCGCCTGGTATGGAGCGACGATCATGCTGCCGCTGCTGGCCATTCTGGGGCTCGCGATCTGGGGACTGAGGGGATCGGTGGGCGGGAGACGCTGGTTCCGGGATGCGGTGTTCGAGGCGGAATCGGCCCGTTCTTAGAAGAAGTCCCCGTCAGCGCGGGGTCAAGGCTGGAGACTGCGGAGAAGCCGGTTCCGCAGCCCTCTCATCTCCAGGGAGAAACGGAGCTTTCACCAACGGCTTGGGTGGGTATGTCACCGCCATTGTTTCTCCCCGCGCTGACGGGATTTTGATCTACCCTATACCCCGGCCCGCGCGGCTGCGCAAGATCATTTGCGCGTCAAATGCGGTTGTCCCATCAGATCGGCGCAGGGCAAAGCAAATTTATGCCGAAGCAGCATCCGGAGCGTGTGATTCTCCACCTCGACATGGACGCGTTCTATGCCGCGGTGGAGGTCCGCGAAGACCCGGGGCTCGCCGGAAAGCCGCTGATTGTCGGCCACCGAGGCCGGCGCGGTGTGGTCTCCACCTGCTCGTACGAGGCCCGGAAATTCGGTGTGCGCTCGGCGATGCCGTCGCTGACGGCCGAGCGCCTCTGCCCGCAGGCCACCTGGCTTCCCGGCCGCATGGATCTGTACGTCGAAGTGTCGCGCGCCATCCGCCGGATCCTCGACGACTTCACTCCGGTGGTCGAGCCGCTGTCGATCGACGAGGCCTTCCTTGATCTCACCGGCATCGCCCCGTCCCTGGAGCGCGGGGCGTCGATTGCCCGCGATCTCAAGCAAAGGATCGCGCGGGAGCAGCGCCTCACCGCATCGGTGGGCGTCGCACCGAACAAGTTCCTGGCCAAGATCGCCTCCGACCTGGAGAAGCCCGACGGTCTGGTGGTGTTCCCCCTTTCCGATATTCCGCGCCGCCTGCACCCGCTGCCGGTGGAGCGGCTCTGGGGCGTCGGGCCGAAGACGGCCGCCCGGCTGCACGCTCTTCAGCTCACGACGATCGGCGATCTCGGTCAAGAATCGTCGCGCCGCCTCGAGGAGTCGCTGGGGTCCGCGCTGGCGCACCACCTGTGCGCGCTGGCGCGCGGCGAGGACGCGCGCGAGGTGCACTCGTCGCGTGAGGCGAAATCCATTTCCCAGGAGCGCACCTACGCGGAGGACCTGCGCGGCGAGGAAGCGATCGACCGGGCGCTGGTGGCGCGATCCGAAGGAGTGGCCCGTGAGCTGCGAAGGGCCGGCTTGGTGGCGCGCACCGTCCGCCTCAAGGTGCGCACGGGGGATTTCACCACCTGGACGCGCTCGATGACGCTTCGGGCCCCGACCGATCTTGCCGACGCCATCCTGCAGGCGGCGCGCCATCTGTTCAGCCGCCACATCCGCCTCGAAGGGAAAGGGGTGCGTCTGCTCGGCGTCGGGGCTTCCCACCTGCTCTCCGCGCGCTCCGGCCAGGCGGCGCTGTTCCCCGACGCCGGCTCGCTGAAAGCGCACCGGTTGGTTGCGGCCGCCGACACTCTCCGGGAGCGCTTCGGCGAGGAGGCACTGCGCCCTGCCCGGCTGGTCGCACGCCCTCGCGGTAAGCCCGACAAGACGCCCCCCGAAGCCTCCAGCCTCCCCTCCGTCGACTGATCCCCGCATCGTTGTTGTTGCGCGCTCCGTTTCCTTGGTAGTATCCGCCAGGGGTTTGGGAGGGCTTCAGAAGCATCGGCCGGCGCCGGATTCCACCGCGGGCCGGAAATCCACGAGGCGAGGCATGTCTCCCAAAGTCAATCGTCGTACCTTCCTAAAGGCCGGGCTCACCGGCACCGCCGGCATTTCCCTGGGATTGCTGCAAGCCCGCTCCGGCGCGGACGCTCCGGACACGACGCCCTCGCGGCCTGCCGCCGGCTCCGAGCCGCTTCGCGGAATGCCGCGGCGATCGCTCGGCAAGACGGACCACGAAGTCGCGCTCTTTTCCCTGGGGGGGCAGGCGACCCTCGAGCAGGAAGGCGCCAAAGCCCACGACACCGCCGTCGCCATCATCCATCGCGCCCTCGATCTCGGGGTGAATTACTGCGATACGGCACCGCTGTACGGTCCCAGCCAGGATTACTACGGCGAAGTGATGAAGACCCGCCGCAAGGAAACCTTCCTGGCGACCAAGACCGACGACCGGACGCGCGACGGCTCCCTGCGGCTGCTGGAGGCGAGCCTCAAGCGGCTGCAGACCGATCACGTGGACCTCTGGCAGATGCACCATGTCGGCTCGCGCGCCGATTTGGAGTCGGCATTCGGCAAGGGCGGGGCGCTGGAGGCGATGGTCCGCGCCAAGGAGGAGAAGAGCGCGCGCTTCCTCGGGATCACCGGTCACTTCGATCCGGCTTCTCTCCTGGAAGGCTTGCGCCGCTACGACTTCGATTGCATCCTGATGGCGCTCAACGCCGCGGACCGTCATCACCTCCCGTTCCAGGACGAGCTTCTCTCCACCGCCGTCTCGAGGAAGATGGGGATCATCGGAATGAAGGTCCCGGCGCGCGGGCGCCTGCTCCAGCAGGCCCGTCTGAGCATGAAGGAATGCGTCGGCTACACCTGGACGCTTCCCGTCTCCACGGTGATCATCGGGTGCGACACGGTCGCCCAGCTCGAGGAGAACGTCTCCCTGGCGCGCGCCTTCAAGCCGCTGCCGGCCGAGACGATGGCGAAGATCGAATCGCGCACGCGGGACACCTCCCGCGAATGCGCCTGGTACAAACGCGGCGGCTCCGAGCCCTGGGGTTAGACAGCCGGCTCCGCGGGCCCCCTCGTCCGACCGGCCGCGTCGCGCTCGATCGCTCTTTCAAGGGAGGAGTGGGCATGTCGGTCTCGTGGAACTGGCTGCTGATCCTGGCGGGCGCCGCGATGATCCTCATCGAGGTGGCGGCCGGCGGCTTCGCCGCGTTCGATCTCGTCCTGATCGGCACCACCTTCGTCATCGGGGGCGCGGTCGGCCTCATGTTCCAGGGCCTCTACCTGGGGCTGTTCGTCACCGGCGTCCTGTGCGCCCTGTACATCGCCGTCGGACGCCGCTGGGTGAGGTCGCATTTCGATCTCAAGGGCGCCGCGGTCACCAGCAATACCGACTCGCTCATCGGGCGCAAAGGAATCGTTCTCGCCCGCATCGCGCCGCACCTGCCGGGACGCGTGCGGGTGAACCAGGAGGAGTGGCGGGCGGTCCTGCCGCAGGAGGAAGCGGAGGCGGTGGAAGAAGGCGCCGAAATCACGGTCATCGGCCTGGACGGCGTGACCCTCACGGTGAGGTAGAGCACCCATGGAGAACGATCTCGGCCGCGGCTTCCTGTTCATCTTCCTGCTGATCTTCGCCTTCATCATGCTGGTGGCGCTGGCGCGCTCGGCGCGCATCGTCTCGCAGTACGAGAAGGGGCTGGTGCTGCGCCTGGGGCGCTACCGGACGACGGTCGGATCCGGGCTGACCTTCCTCGTGCCGATCATGGAGAGCATGATCAAGGTGGACATGCGCGAGCGGGTGATCAACGTCGAGCCGCAGAAGGTCATCACCAAGGACAACGTCTCGGTGGTCGTCGACGCGGTCATCTACTACCGCATCAGCGATCCGGTGAAGGCCACCTTCGAGGTGCAGAACTTCGGCTACGCCGCCACCACGCTGGCCCAGACGAACCTCAGAAACCTGATCGGCGACAAGTCGCTGGACGAGACCCTCACCGCCCGCGACACCATCAACGCCAACCTGCGCACCGTGCTGGACGAGGCCACCAACACCTGGGGCGTCAAGGTGACCCGCGTGGAGGTCCAGAAGATCGACCCGCCCGCCGACATCACCGAAGCGATGTCGCGGCAGATGAAGGCGGAGCGCGACAAGCGCGCCAACATCCTGGAGGCCGAAGGGGTGAAGCAGGCCCAGATTCTCCAGGCGGAGGGAGTGAAGCAGTCGGAGATCCTGAGGGCGGAAGGCGACGCCCAGGCGAGGATCACCCGGGCCAACGCCGAGGCCAAGGCAATCGAAGTGGTGTCGAATGCCGCCGAGCACTACTTCAAGGAGCGCGCCGAGGTCAGCAAGCGGCTCGATGTGCTCAACCACATCCTCGCCACCCAGACGAAATACATCATCCCGGCAGGGTCCGACCTGGTGAACGTCCTGGGTCTGGACGACAAGTCGGTCCTGCCGATCAAGGGGGGGCCGGGCAAGGCGTCGGCCTGAAGCGCTCCCGTCAATCCTCTTTTCCGTCCCGAAAGACCCGCTCACGCTTGATCTGCGAGTGGTGCCGCTTCTCCTCGAGCCGGTCGCGGCGCTTGCTGAGCGGGACCACCGTCTTCTCCCGCCGCTTGCGAGTGGCCAGCGCCCGCCGGAGCAGCTCCGCGAAGCGCTCCTCGGCGGCGTCCCGGTTCACCGACTGGCTGCGGGAGGCCCGGGCGATGACCCGCAGGACACCCTCCGAGTTGATCCGCGTCGAAAGCTTCGTTCGTATCCGGCGCTTCTGTTCGGCCGACAGGGCGCGCGAAGCGGCGACATCGAAGGTCAGCGTGATGCGGCTGCTGACCTTGTTGACGTGCTGGCCGCCCGGGCCGCCGCTGCGCGAGGCGGTATATACAATCTCGTCGCCGGGAATCGACAGCCCCGGCAGAATCCGCACCATGGCCCTGCCGCTCACGGCTCGGTCCGCTCCCCCAGCGCGCCGAGGATCTGATCGGCCAGCCGGAGGATGTCGTCCTGCTCCTCCGGCGGGGTGTCCACGAAGGTGGCCCGCTCCGCCAGGAACTTCATCAGCCTGGCCTCGCGGGCATCCAGCTCCAGCATCAATCCGCCGCCGGGGGTCCGTTCATGCCTCATGGCGCTCCTTCACGTCGTTGCTTCGCATGCGTCAGGGGTCGCAGGTGACCCGGGTGGGAGGGGTGTTCTGGCAGCGCAGGCTCTCGGTCATCCCCGAGGCCAGCTCGGCGCACGCCAGATCGAGCGCCGTGCGCCGCGCCTCCTCCAGAGTGGCCCCCTCGGCGCTGCGGCACGAGTGGCCGCCGCCGTAGGTAAGGCAGACTTCGCAACGGTGGCCGCCCAGAGAGACACTGGCGTACCAGATGAGCCCGCCCATGACCAGGGCGAACGCTCCGCCCAGGACGAGCGACTTGCCGATCCCCTTGCGCTGCGCGCCGCGCGCCGCCGTCATCTCCGCACCTCGCCCGTCTATCATAACCCCGCCGCCCGGTAGGCGTCGGAACGGTTCTCTGTTACTCTAACCGGACACTTGTGGGGAGGTCACGGGACATGGGGCAGGAGAAGGTTCGCTCGTCCCCCACCGCAGAGGCGATGGAGCGCATCCTGTCCGTAACCCGCGAGCTGGCCCGGCCCCTCGATCTCAATACCACCCTGAGCCATGTCATCGACGCGGCGCGGGCCGTCCTCGACGCCGATCGCGGATCGGTGTTTCTCTACGACCCCAAGACCCACGAGCTGACCACGACGGTGGCCACCGGCGTGACGGCGCTGCGCTTCCCGGCCAACCGCGGCATCATCGGCGAGTGCGCCGAGCGCCGCGCCGTGATCAACGTCCCCGACTGCTATAACGACCCGCGCTTCAACCGCGAGGCGGACCAGAAGACCGGCTACCGCACCCGCTGCCTGCTCACCGTCCCGCTGATCGGCTACGACAACTCGCTGGTTGGGGTGATGCAGGTGCTCAACAAGCGCGAGGGGGTTTTCTCGGAGGAAGACGAGTCGATCGCCACGGCTCTCGCCGCGCAGTGCGCCGTGGCCATCCAGCGGACGCAGATGCTGATGGAGCTGGTGGAGAACGAGAAGCTGAAGCAGGAGCTCTCGGTGGCGCGGGACATCCAGGCGCGGGTGCTACCCAAGGCGGTGCCGCGTCTGGCCGGCTACGATCTGGCGGGCTGGAGCCGGCCCGCCAACGAGACCGGCGGCGACATCTTCGACATCATCGCCATGGACGGGAACCGTCTCATGCTGCTGCTCGGGGACGCCACCGGGCACGGCGTGGGCCCCGCTCTCAGCGTCACCCAGGTGCGGGCCATGCTGCGCATGGCGGTGCGCCTGGGGAGCGACCTCGACTCGGCCTTCCGGCACATCAACGATCAGCTGGTGGACGATCTCCCCGACAACCGCTTCGTGACCGCCTTCCTGGGGCTGCTCGACACCGAGAAGCACCGGGTGATCTACCACGCCGGAGGCCAGGGACCCTTGCTGCACTTTCACGCGCAGTCGGGAACCTGCGAGTGGATGGAGGCCTCCACCGTCCCGATGGGGTTCATGGCGGGCCTGCCGCTCCCGGAGGCCCGATCGCACGACCTGGGCCCGGGGGACATCCTGGGACTGATCACCGACGGGATCTTCGAATACGAGAACCCGCAGGAGGAAGCCTTCGGGAAGGAGCGCGTCGCCCGCCTCGTCCAGGAGCATCAGGGGGATCCGATGGCGCGGCTTCTGGAGCGCATCGTGGCCGAGGTAGAGCGCTTCTGCGGGCCGGTTCCGCAGGCCGACGACATGACGATGCTCCTGGTCCGCCGCCTGCCGCGTTAGCCCCTCATCCCAATCGGCGCAGCGCCATCACCGTCACGTCGTCCGCCAGGTTCTCCCCCTGGTAGCGCTCCACTTCCGCAATCACCCGACGGCGCAGCGCGTCGGCCGTCTCGCCCGGATCCCCGGCACCCAGCAGCGACTTCAGCCGCTCGTCCCCGAAGAACTCCTCGGCCGCGTCCTTCGCCTCCGGCACGCCATCGGTCACGATCAGGATCCGATCCCCCACCGCCAGATGCTCGACCTTCTCCTCGTAGGTGCGCGCCGGCAGCAGCCCCACCATCGTCCCGGTGACCTCTCCCAGGTCGGTGACCTTGCCGCGGGCATCGATGCGGTGGGGCACGGGATGGGCGGCGTTGGCGTAGCGCAGCGTGCCCGAGGGGATGTCGTAGATGCCGGCGAACAGGGTGACGTACATCCCGCCCACGTTCTCCCCCTCGAGCGACTCGTTCGCCTGCGCCAGGACCTCCGACAAGGGCGCCTCGGAGTGCAGCAGCCGGCGCAGGACCGTGCGCGACACCGCCATGAAAAGAGCGGCGGGCAGTCCCTTGCCGGAGACATCGGCCACCAGCAGGACGAGAGTGTCGGGGTTCCTCAGGAAGGCGTCGTAGAAATCGCCCGCCACGTGGCGCGCCGCCAGGTTGGTGGCGGAGATCTCGAACTTCGACCCGGTGGGCAGGCGCTTCGGCAGCAGCGCGGTCTGGATGCCGCGCGCCACCCGCAGCTCCCCTTCCACCTTCTCGCGCGCCGCCGTCTCCCGCTGCAGCGCCTCGACGTGCCGCTCCAGATCGCCCACCATGCGGTTGAACGACGCCGCCAGATCGCCGATCTCGTCTCCCGCCGGCACCTCCGTCACCCGCGTCTTGAGGTTTCCCGTCCCCAGCTCGGCCACCGCGCCGGAGA
The DNA here is from genome assembly GCA_035764505.1 of Candidatus Polarisedimenticolia bacterium. NCBI lineage: Bacteria > Pseudomonadati > Acidobacteriota > Candidatus Polarisedimenticolia > Candidatus Polarisedimenticolia bacterium. Next base: position 15,066 of record DASTZC010000081.1, on the reverse strand, counting down.
GGTGCGACAGCGGCGCGGTGATGCGCGTCGACATGGCGATGATGATCCCCAAAAGCGCCGCCAGCCCCGCGGACAGCAGCACGAAGCCGATGTAGATCTGGCTGCGGGAGAAGGCCAGGACCACCGACTCGGGGACCGAAGCGATCAGGTAGCCGTCCAGGGAATGGATCGGGGCGTAGGCGAACCAGCGCCGATCCGGCGTGAGGAGTCCCGGGGCGCGCGCGATGCCGGTCTCTCCCGACGCGATGCGGCGGCCGAGATCTTCCAGGTCGGCGCGGCCCGACTTGCGTACGATCTCCGGAAGGGATACCTCCTCGGGAAGCCGGCTTCCGGGAGGAGCGAAGGCGCAGAGGATCCTGCCTTGCGGGCCCGCCAGGGCATAGGCCCCCTCCCGGCGCAGCTCCACGGGAAGGCCGGCGCAGAGATCCTCCAGGGACACCTCGAAGGAAAGATCGCCCTGCCCGCCGCTCGGGCGGGCAAACGGCGCCGTGAAAACCAGGCCCGGACCACGCTCCGCTTCCGGCACCTTCCAGCCCGCCGTATCCGCCGTTTGTCTCGACGCCGCCTCCTCCGGGAGTGTCTCGGCCTCGAAGCCTCCCGCGGCTCGCGTGAGAGCGATCCCGTGCGCGCCTGGCTCGCCGGGGAGCTTCCATGCGGCGCCGGCCCGCAGGATGGCGGGCTCGTTCTCGAGAGCCGCCTCCAGCAGCGACCTCGAGGCCGCCTCGGAGAGATCGGGCGCCTTCCCCGCTGCTGCGGCCGCCTGCCCGGCGGTTGCGGCAATCCGCTCGACCCTCGATTCGATCAGCGCAGCGATCCGGCCGATGCGCCGCGTCGACTCCTCCTCCAGGCGTCGCTCGCTCCGGCGCCCGGCCTGGTCCGCCAGGATCCAGCTCATCGCCCCCCACACCGCGATGGCCGGGAGAGAGATGGCGAGAATCAGCTTCCAGCGCAGCGGAAGTCTCAAGGCTTCTCCCGGAGAGGACGATTCAAGGGATGCATGAAAGGGGGATTTCGGGCTATCGGACGGCAGGGCTCAAAAAGGAAGCTCCATTCCTTCCCGCGCGATCTCGGTGGAGGGGAGCTCCTCCCGCGCCACGCGCAGGACCTCTTCCAGGTCGGAGTCGGTATGGTCGGGATGGTGGTGGAAGAGAACCAGGTTCTTCACCCCCGCCAGGCGGGCCGTCCGCACCGCGGCGTACCAGGTGCTATGCCCCCAGCCCCGGCGCAGGCTCTCGTACTCCCCCTGCAGATAGGTGGCGTCGTAGATCAGGTAGTCGGCCCCCTCGGAGAACTTGACCAGCGCCTTGTCGGTCGCCTCGTCCCCATGCTCGTGGTCGGTGGCGAAGACGACGCGCCGGTTGGCGTGCTCGAGGCGATAGGAGAGCGACCCATCCGGGTGGCGCAGCGGCAGGCAGCTCACCTGGACATCCCGGACTTTGATCGGAAAGCCATCCGTGTCGATGTACTCCACGCGGGCGGGGACTCCCGCCAGCCGCACCGGGAAGTAGGGAGGAGAGATCAGCCCCTCGAGAATCTCGCGGGTCGACCGTCCATCCGACTTGAAGCCGTGGAAGGTAAAGGCCGAGTGCGCATCGTACAGCGGGGGGAAGAACGGCAGCCCCTCGATATGGTCGAAGTGATAGTGGGAAAGGAAGATATGATATCGGCGGGGGATCCCCTGAGGCAGGGAGGCGATGTGGTTTCCCAGCAGCCGCAGGCCGCTGCCGCAGTCCAGGACCAGGAACTCCTGCTCCCCCAGCGCCGCCGCCAGGCAGACGGTGTTGCCGCCGAAGCTGAGCATCTCGCGTGCCGGCGTGGGTACGGTGCCCCGCACTCCCCAGAACCGCAGCTTGTAGCCCGGGTCGGTCAAAGCTCCCTCGCTGACCGCCGGTGAGGCGGCCGCTCCAACCTGACGTGCAAAACCTGTTATTTCTGTGCTACATTTTGGTCAAAGGGCGTATAGTATAAAGCCATTCCAGCTCTTCGCCGCGGAATTCTAACAGAACAGATTGGTCGCAAGTACGTGGGCCGCTCGTCTAGGAGAGTGTTCATGCTTGGAAAGTCCGGAAGGCCTCATGCATTTCTCGTTATCCTCGCGATAGCCGCCGCGTTCGGCGTTCTCGCCGCCTGGGCCGCATCCAAGTCGATCGACCTGGACGGCAAGACCACCAACAGCGCGGAGAGCTCCGTCACTCTGACGATCCTGAGGACCTTCCCCCCCAAGGTGGAGAATAAGATCACCAACAAGGCGGTCGGCGACGCCTTCACCTTCAGCTATCCCTCCGCCGCGCCGGGCGGCTTCAGCACCAACATCGCGGCGGGAACGGCGACCGGCATCGGCGTCAAGTACACCTGGGAGACCGGCTCGTCGATCGTCTCCTACACCGGGTCGCTGTGCAGCAATGATATCTGCTTCACCAAGACTGCCGGGCCCGATCCCATCACCACCCGCGGACCGTTCGCGGTGCCGGGGAGATCGCTCTCCTCCACCGGAGTGACGCTGTCGAACGCATCTTTGACCTCGAGCCTGATCCAGTTCTTCAGCCCGGATCAGCTGGTCTTCAGCGCCACCAGCAGCGTCGGGCAAGTCTCCACCGGGCAGGTGGGCTACACCACCACGCTGCGGAATCCGTCGAACTCGACCGTTACCCTGGACGTTCCGGCATTTCCTCCCGGCTGCTGCAACTCAGAGCACCAGCTGAACTGCGACGGCACCTGCGTCGATTACCTCACCGACGTCCTCAACTGCGGCGCCTGCGGCAACATCTGCCCCTCGGGCCAGTCCTGCTCGCAGGGAGCTTGTGTCGCCGGCTGCCCTGCCGGGACGACGCTGTGCGCCGGAGCCTGCGTCGACCTGCTGTCGGATCCCAATAACTGCGGCGGCTGCGGCAATGCCTGCGGCGACAACCAGATCTGCACCAGCGGGGCCTGCGTCACCTGCACGCCGCCGACCCAGACCGCCTGCGACAACCAGTGCGTGAACATCCACACCGACTCCCAGAACTGCGGCGGCTGCGGCATCAATTGCAATAACCTCTGCCCGTCCACCGGCCAGGGAACCTGCAGCCAGGGACAATCCTGCCAGTGCACGGGGAGCGGCGCCGGTCTGCGCACGTCGGCTCCTCTGCCCGTGGAGGCGCCGCTGTGCGAGACGCAGCCGATCCAGGAGACCCTCCCGCCGGGAGGCAGCTTCAGCGATTGCCACACCAGCGCGGTTCTCGCCAAGGAGGTTGTGAACCGGTTCATCTACTGTGCCGGCGGCAGCCCGGTCGGCCTCGACGGCCTGTGCGACAACGGCCTGCCTCCGACCCAGGGAACCTACATGCAGCTCCTCCCCGATCTGACCAAAGGGATTCCCGCCATCTTCCTGTCGCCTTATCTGGTGGCCGTGGCCGATGCGACGGGTGACGGCCTGATGGGGCCGGGGGAAAAGGCCAGCTTGAAGATCTCCGTGATCAATGCCGGCAACACCGCGCTGACCGGAGTCTCCGCGACCCTGAGCAGCCCTCCGGTCGATCTCACGGATGACGGCGTCGCCAATCCGGTGGGCATCACCATCGCGGGCGCCACCCAGGCCTATGGCTCGATTGCCGGCGCTGCCGCGGGAAGCGGCGACTGCAATCTCCCGCCCAGCCCCGTCACGCCGGCGACCAACCTCTCCCCGTTCGTCGTGACGCTGCCGATCAATCATCCCGGGGATGTTGCCCGACCGTTCAATCTGCACTTCACCGGGAACTCGTCGTCCGGGCCGATCGTCTTCGACGTCCCCGTCAGCCTGGGGATCGCCGGAGCCTGCGCCGTGGCGGATCGCACCTTCGACGGCCTGGTCGGCCTCGATTCCCCCATGGCCAAGCTCGTTCCCGAAGGGGAGATCGTGCCGTTCCCTCCGAAGCCGTTCGCCGTCGGCAAGTCCCGTCCCCTCAAGATGAAGCTCCTGTGCGGCGGCATCAATCTCACCGGCTCGATGATTAATCCGCCGCAGATCGTGGGCCTTTCGGAAGCCGCGCTCGGAGCCCTGGACATCTCGCATATCAACCTGAACGACGACGCGAACACGAATGATCCCTTCTTCCGCTACAACACCAACTCCTCGCAGTGGATCTACAACATGCGGACGAAGGAGCTGGGTGCCGGAATCTACACTCTTACGATCGATATCAACGGGCGCCGGTTCGTCACGGGCTTTGTCCTGCAATAACGGGCGAATCCGGAGCGAGAAGTCACGTCTTTCCCCCCCGGGGGCCATCCCCCGGGGGGTTTCTTTTGCAACCCTGCAGCACGAGGCTGGCCGCTTTCCAATCCACAATCGCAGTTCTGATACGGGGGTCTGAGCATGTCGTCACTGCCCCGCGCCGCGACGGCCCGAATCCCGGGCGCGCTCCGCGCCGCGGCCCTGGCCGCGCTACCCGTCCTGGTCCTCTTCGGCTCGATTCGCGGCGGCTCCTTCGCCGCCGGGCCGGCCGTCGCCCGGATTACCTCGATGCAGAACACGGTGGAGTCGCGCCCGTCCGGAAAGACCGGCTGGGCCCCTGCAACGGTGAACCAGACGCTTCAGGGGCATGATCGGGTGCGCACCGGCGCCGCCAGCCGGGCGTCGCTCCTCTACGCCGACCAGACCCTGCACCGGCTCAACGAGAAGAGCGAGGTCGAGATCCTGCCGCCCGCGGGTGACACGCCCGGAGTGCTGAAGGTCCTCTCCGGACAGCATTATTTCTCCAGCCGCACGCCAAAGGATTTCGGAAAGATCGAGACGCCGACCGTGACCGCCGCGATCAAGGGGACCGAGTTCGAGGTCGACGTGGCCGAGGATTCCACCGTCACCATCACCATGCTCGAAGGGGTGGTTCAGGCGAGCAACGCCCAGGGGAGCCTGGAGGTCCGGCCCGGGGAGCAGGCCTACGTCGAGCCGGGCAAGGCGCCGGTCCGCCGCACCCTGGTGCACCCGCGCGACGCCGTGGCCTGGAGCTTCTACTACCCGCCGATCCTCGGAAAGGGCGACGCCGCCCGGCTCGAGAAGCAGGGAGCCGCGGGCGACTCGCTCTCTCGCGCCGCCACGAAGCTCTCCGCCGGCCAGGTCGATGAAGCCAAGCCCCTGGTCGACGGCGCGCTGAAGACCAATCCGCGCGACCCGATCGCACTGGCCCTGTCGTCGGTGATCGCCTCGGGCGAGAACCGGCGCGAGGATGCGACGAAGCTGGCCGGTGAAGCGATGGCGGCGGCCCCCGATTCCGCGGCGGCGGCGCTGGCGGGCTCGATTGCCGCGCAGGGCGCCTTCGACATCGACAAGGCTACGGCCCTGGCCCGAAAGGCGTCGGAGCTGGATCCCTCCAGCGGCGAGGCGAAGGCACGCACCGCCGAGATGCTGATGGCCCAGGGAAACATCGAGCAGGCCCGGTCGATGGCCGAAGCGGCCGTGAAGGCCGCCCCCGGCAACGCCCGCGCCCTGTCGGTGCTGGGCTTCGTGGAGCTGGCCGAGTTCAACTCAAGCAAGGCAAGGCAGCTGTTCGAGCAGGCAGTTCAGGCCGATTCGGGACTTCCGCTGGCGCACCTGGGCCTCGGAATCTCGCAGATGCGCACCAAGCAGGTCGAGAAAGGGCGCGAGTCGCTGCAGACGGCGGCGACCCTCGACCCGGCCGACTCGCTGGCGCGCTCGTATCTGGGAAAGGCCTACTACGAGGAGCGCCGCATTCCCGAGGCAGGCAAGGAGCTGGCGACCGCCAAGGAGCTCGACCCGAACGACCCGACACCTTACCTCTATGACGCCATCCTCAAGCAGAACGACAACCGCCCGCTGGAGGCGCTGACGGCGATGCAGGAATCGATCGAGCGCAACGACCGGCGCGCCGTCTACCGCTCGCGCCTCCTGCTCGACCAGGACACCGCCACCCGGGCCAGCGATATGGCGCGGGTCTACAACGATCTCGGCTTCGAGCAGCTGGGAATGGTCACGGCGCGGCGCAGTGCCGATCAGGATCAGGCCAACTTCTCCAGCCATCTCTTCCTGTCGGGAACCTACCGGACCACACCGAACTACGCACCGGCCTTCCTGAGCGAGGTCCTGCAGGCCCGCATCTTCCAGCCGGCCAACGTCAACGCGGCGCGGCCCGACGTGATCAACGAGAGCAACGTCTCCTTCAACGAATATACGGCACTGTTCGATCGGCCGCGGGCCCGGGCTTTCGGGGCCTTCGAGTACGGGCAGACCGACACCGAGCTGGACGAGGTGGTCCCTTCGAACGTCCTCTGCTTCCCGCCCGGCTTTCCGGGGGGGATTCCGTGCGATCAGGCCACCGAGCTGGATGACAGCAACTTCTGGGACGGCAACGTGACCGGCACGGTCAACGGGGATCACTATGCCGGGGCTCTCTCGTACCGCAAGTTCGACGACGACGGGTTCCGCCAGAACAACGACCAGCGCCTGGCCACCTACCGCGGCTTCTTCGAGTACTCGCCCGGCTACAAGGACAGCTTCCAGGTCAACGCCCAGATCGGCCGGCGCGAGACGGGCGACCAGCCGCTGACGGAGACCCCGGCACTGATCCTCTACGAGCGGATCAACACCGGTTTGACCAACGTCGGATTCGGATGGCATCGCAGGCTCTCCCCGTCCGCCCACCTCGTCGTCTCCGGCATCTACAACGACCTGGACCAGGAAATCACCGATCTCTTCACGCAGGCAAAGGGCGATGGGACGCTGAAAGGGCCCCAGGTCGAGGCGCAGACCGTCTTCAAGACCGGCGAGAGCATGAGCTGGATCGCCGGGGTCGGCGGCTTCGACGGCACCACCGAATTCGACCAGGGGGCGGGACAGCTCGAAGGGGACGACACCTTCTTCAACGGCTACGGCTACATGAAATATCGCAGGCACGGCAGTCCCTGGGAGTTCACCGCCGGGGTCGCCGTGGAGAGCGTCGACGTTCCCACCGGGCTGGTACTGCCGCGCAACTCCGGCATCGGCGCCGCCGAGGATCTCGATTTCTCCGAGACCAAGTTCAGTCCCAAGGCCGGGGTTTCCCTCTACCTGCCTTCGAAGACGACGCTGCGCGCCGCCGGCTGGTACCGCCTCGCCCCGAGCCTCGGGCGCGTGCAGACTCTCGAGCCGACCCAGATCTCCGGATTCAACCAGCTCTACGAGGAGCCGGGAGGCACCCACTCGCTGTCCTACGGCTTCGGCGTGGACCAGGAGTTCGGCAAGCGGCTGTTCGGCGGGCTGTCGGTGGTGCGCCGCGACCTGAACATCCCGCAGGCCTATTGCTCCACCGAGGATCCTTTCGGCGGCTGCGGCTTCCAGGTCGCCGATATCGTGGACCACAAAGAGAGCAAGGACGACTACCTCAACGCCTACGTCAATGCCGCGCTGGGGCGCTTCGTCTCCGCCGGCGTGGAGTATTCCGTCGAGCAGTACGACTTCGACTACACGCGGGTGCTCCTCGCGACCAACACCTGGGAGGATTACATCGAGACGCAGCGCCTGCGGCCGCAGGTGCGCTTCTACCTCCCCAGCGGCTTCTTCGCCGGGGTCGCCGGCACCCGCTACGACCAGCAGGTCGACACTTTCGACGATTTCACGTCGAGCAGCCGCAACTCGATCAACACCAAGTTCTGGATCGAGGACCTGATGGTGGGGTACCGCTTCCCGAAACGCTACGGCAGCGTGACGCTGCAGGCGCGCAACCTGGGTGATCGCGAGTTCGACTTCTACGAGCGGACCATCCAGGATTCGGTAATCCCGGCCCGCACCGTCAGCCTCCGGGTGACGCTCACCTACTGATGGCTTCGCCGCGGCGCCCGAATTCCCGGAAGCGCCCCGGGAAGCTCAGGGCCGCGCTGCTGATCGCGCTGATCCCGGGCGCGGTGGGAGTCCTGCTGTCCCGCTGGGCGCCGGGGGAAAACCTCGAGCGCGGCGGGCTGGATGTCCTCTTCCAGATCCGCGGGCCGCTACCGTCGCCGGATCGCGTCCGCGTCGTGGCATTGGACGACGACTCCTACCCGGAGCTGGGCGTCAAACAAACCGACTCCTGGCCGCGCGCCTTGCACGCCACCCTCATCCGGACCCTGCAGAGCGCCGGCGCCTCCTCCATCGCCTTCGACGTTCTTTTCGAGGAGCCGCGCGACGCAGCGCAGGACGAGGAGCTGCAAGCGGCCCTGTCGGAGGCGGGCAATGTCGTGCTCGCTTCGACCGTCGATCAGGTCGATGACCCGCGCTTCCGCCGCCTCCAGATGAAGGATCCCTACCCGCCTTTCGCCGAGGCGGCCGCGGCGGTCGGCAACGCCAACTTCTCCACCGATCGCGACGGCATCATCCGCACCGCCTCGATGTCCTACGGGGGCCATGAGGCCCTTTCCCTGGCGGCCGTCCGGGTCGCCGCGAAGAACCTCCAGGCTCGTGACACCGGACCCCGCCTCATCGATTACTACGGGCCGCCGCGCACCATTCCGACCGTCTCCTACTATCAGGCGCTCGATCCGGCGCAGTACCTCCCGCCCGACTACTTCAAGGACAAGGTGGTCTTCGTCGGGCTGTCGCAGGCCACCGCCACCGGCATCTCTGCCAAGGACGCCTTCCTGACCCCGTTCCGGGGAGCCGCCGGTGATCTGACCTTCGGGGTGGAGGTGCACGCCACGGTGGCGGCAAACCTCCTGGAGGGGCGGCGCATCCGGCTCCTGCCGCGCGGCGCCGAGGCCGCCATGCTCCTGCTGCTGCCGCTCGCCGCCACGCTGGTCTTCCTGGCGCTGCGTCCCTTGTGGGGAGTACTGGCCTTCGGCGCCATGGAGCTGGGCACGCTCGCGCTGACCGGTGTGGGGTTCGCCCGTTGGCACTTCTGGCTCCCGGTGGTGATTCCCTGCGCCATCCAGCTGCCGATCGCCGGCGTGCTCTGCCTCGGCTGGTACTACCTGACCACGGTGCGGGAGCGCGAGCGCATCAAGCGGGCCTTCTCCTTGTACCTTTCCCCCGAGATGACGCGGCGCATTGCCGCCAGCCCCGACTCCCTCAACCTGGGGGGCGAGGAGATCGTCGCCACGGCGCTGTTCACCGACCTGAAAGGCTTCACGACGATCGCCGAATCGCTCAGCGCGCACCAGACCGCGGCATTGCTCAACGACTACTTCTCGAAGGCGACCCGCCACATCTTCGAGGCGGAGGGGACGCTCATCAAGTACATCGGCGATGCGGTGTTCGCCCTGTGGGGGGCGCCGCTGCGCATGGACGACCACGCCACGCGCGCCTGCCGGGCCGCCCTCGAGCTGGCGCGCGACCGGAAGGTTGCGGAGGCGGTGGGCCTGGGTGAAGGGCGCCTCATCACCCGCATCGGGGTGCACACCGGGGCGATGGTGGTGGGGAACCTCGGCTCGGCGCAGCGCTTCGACTACACCGCGATTGGCGACGCGGTGAATCTGGCGTCGCGGCTGGAAAGCCTCAACAAAGCCTGGGGGACGGTGGCCCTGGTGAGCGGCGAGACTTTTTCACGGACCGGCGGGGCCTTCCTGGCGCGTCGCCTCGGGCGCGCCCGGGTGGTGGGCCGGGGCGAGCCGGTGGAGCTCTTCGAGCTCTTGGGATTGAAAGGAGAGGAATCTCCGCTCCCCGCCGCGGCACTGCGGCGCTTCCAGGAGGCGCTGGAGGATTACACCGAGCGCCGCTTGGAGCGGGCCGCCGAGGGCTTCCGCCAGACGCGCGATCTGCTCGGCGGGCGCGACGGCCCCTCGGAGCTCTATCTCGACCTCTTGACGCGCTTCGCTCAGGAGCCTCCCGCCGACTGGGACGGGGTGGTGCACTTCGAGACGAAGTAACGCACCGCCTCAGTCGAGGTGCGCCCGGTCGGAATCTCCCATCTCCACGCCACCCGTTGGAAAGTACTCCTTCCATCGCCGATCCACCCGCGCCTTCGTTTCCGCGTCGCAGAACAGCTCCTCCGGATACCAGGGCTTCATGCGGGCGTCCAGCCCCACCGGCGGCGTGAACGATGGGTGGTTGCGGACCAGCTCGACCGAGCGGGCATGCAGGTCGGCCGCCGGCTCGAACCGGGTGAAGGTGCTCCAGAGGAAGTTGAAGACGCTGCGCGCGCAGCGCGTCGCGTCGTCGCTGAAGACCACGAGCGGCCAGGGCTGGAGGGATGGATGTCCCAGGTAGGGCGCCAGATCGGCGGCGGGCCGGCCCGGAGTCCCGGGTTCCGGGAAGCGCGGCGCCTCCACCACCAGGCAGCCGGGGCAGAAGACGATCGCCTTGCGCAGCCCCGGCGGGAGCTGCCCGGAAAACTCCGCCGGCAGCTCGCGGATCGGCTCCCCCACGCCGAGGAGGACGCCCTTGCTCCCCTCGTTGATCCGCGGGCCGGCGTAATCGAGGCTGTCCATGGAGAGATTGCCGAAGACGTAGAGGTCGGTGCGGAAGTCGGCGCGCCGCAGCACCTCCGTCAGCACCGTCTTGAAGTCCTTCAGGTCGCACGGTCGGTCCAGCAGCAGCAGGAACTTGGTGAGCGACAGCTGTCCCTCCCCCAGGATGCGGAAAGCCGAGGCGAGCGCCTCGCGCTTGTAGCGCTGGCGCACCACCGCCGCCGACAGCGAGTGGTAGCCGGTCTCGCCGTACGACCACAAGGCGCGCACCGCCGGCATCACCACCGGGAACAGCGGCGACAGCAGCTCCTGGAGGAAATCGCCCAGGTAGAAGTCTTCCTGGCGGGGCTTGCCGACGACGGTGGCGGGGTAGATCGCGTCCTCGCGGCACGCCACCGCCCGCACCCGGAAGACGGGATATTCGTGTGCCAGGGAGTAATAGCCGTAGTGGTCCCCGAAGGGACCTTCCATCCGGCGCTCCCCCGCCGGGACCTCCCCGAGCAGCGCGAACTCGGCGCCCGCCACCAAAGGATGGGGTGTGAGCGCGCTCGAAGTGACCGGGAGCTTCTCGCCCAGCAGCAGCGAGGCGAGCAGCAGCTCCCCCACGTTCTCCGGCAGCGGCGCCACCGCCGACAGCGTGAGCGCCGGCGGACCTCCCAGGAAGACGGCGACCGGCAGCGGCTTCCCCTGCGCTTCCGCCGCGGCGTGATGGAACCCGCCCCCCTTGCCGATCTGCCAGTGCATCCCGGTGGTCGCATCGTCGAAGATCTGCAGGCGGTACAGCCCCAGGTTGTGGCCGGAGCCGGCGAGATTCTCCGTGTAGACCTGCCCCAGGGTGATGAACGGTCCGCCGTCTTTCGGCCAGGTGGTCAGCGCCGGCAGGCTGCGCAGCCGCGGCGGGGACTCGATCCGGTCCAGCACGGGACCGCGGCGCCGGCGGTGAAGCCCGATGCGGCGCAGAGTCGACAGGAGATCGCGATGGTCCCAGAGCTTCGAAAGGCTCGGAGGAAGCAGCGTCTCGGGCAGGCGCGCGGCGCGCGCCAGCAACTCGGCGGGCCGGGTCCCGAACGCCAGCTCGACGCGCCGCGCGGTCCCGAAGAGGTTGGTCACGGCGGGATAGCCCGACCCCTTCATCCGGCGGAACAGCAGCGCGGGGCCGCCGGCGGCGACCACGCGGCGATGGATCTCCGCGGCCTCGAGACGCGGGTCGACCTCGGTGGGGATCTCGATAACCTCCCCGGCCTCGCGCAGGCGCGCCAGGAAGGCTCTCAAATCCGAAAGTGTCTCTCTCAGCGCCGATCTCCCGCGGGACACAAAAAGGCCGGAAGGACGCGGGAGTGGCGTCCGTCCGGCCGGAAGGAATCCCGCCGCGCGGGAGAGTCTACTTGATCACGCCGCAGCCGATGCGGCCTCCGGCGTTGCCGGTGGGCTGGGTCACGAAATCATCGGACTTCTCGTGCACGATGATTGCCCTGCCGACGATCGAGTTGGCTCCTTCGAGCGACAGGTCGGAGGAGTGGATCATCAGCGACCCGGTGCCGTCGGACTTCACCTCCATGTTGCCCAGGTCCCCGGCGTGGTGCTCCTTGGCGTCGGGGGCGCCGTGCTGGTGACCGGCGGGGTTGAAGTGGCCTCCGGCCGAAGAGGCGTCGGGGGCGCTGCAGTCCCCCTTCTCATGGATGTGGACGGCGTGGGTGCCGGGAGGGGCGCCCTTGACGTTGACCGTGATCATCATCTGACCGCCGTGCACCATGAACTCCGCCGTCCCGGTGAGGCTGCTGCCGCTCCTTCCCTCGATCGGCACCGATCTCTTGCCTGCGGGCGCCGTCTGCGCCGCCGACTTGCCGGATGGCGAGCTGTCGGCGACGGCCGCTCCCGCCGCCAGCAGGGCCGCGGCGCCCAGAGCCAGAATCCCACCCTTCTTCATTGTGACTCCTTTGAAAAGTGAACCGCAAGGTAATCTACCGCAACTCCCGGCGCGAGGGAAATAAGCGCCCTGGGGCCGTCGCCTCAATACTTTCGCCCGCGGGCGCGCACCGGATCGGAAGGGACTCCGGGTATTTCCCTGCCGATTTTTCCGGAGCCATAAAGAGGGGGAAAAAGCATTGTCCGTCCGGCCGCGGGACGATAGATTCGAATCCTGCCATCCGGTCGGCACAAGAAGGGGAGAATCCATGCCAAACATTCCCAGGTACACTTTGACCTATGATGATGCGAAGCGGAAATGGGCCCTCCTGGAAGACGGCACGGGCGAGATCTGCGACGAATTCGACACGAAAGAGGAAGCTATCGGAGGCGGCGGCGTCGCCAAGGCGCTGGGGCCGGAAGGGGGGTCCGTGAAGATCAAGGATCGGACCGGAAGGTTCGAGGAAGAGCGGACCTACCCGCGCTCGGCGGATCCGAGGCGGCGGGCCGGCTGATCAAGGCCGCAGGCCTTTTGATCCAAGGCCGAAGGCCGTTTGATCCAAGGCCGAAGGCCGTTTGATCCAAGGCCGCAGGCCGTTTGATCGAAGACCGCAGGCCGGCTGATTCAAGGCCATAGGCCGCTGATCGATGAAACGCAGGGCGCCGGGCCGGCTCCAGCCCGGCGCCCCGGCCAGGGGCGGACCCGCCGGAGCACATGCATCGAAGGACGTGAGGTCATGAATCCGCGTCACATCGCGCGCCATCTCGTGGACGGGGTTCATTACGGCATCCGATCGCTTTTCCTGCCGCCCGCCTCGGTTCCTGTTCCGACCACCTCGTATCCTTCCACCGCTTCCGGCCGGTCGGATCGCCTGGTGGTCCTGATGCCCGGCCGGGGCTCGCGAGCGACGCATTTCGAACGCCATGGATTCGTCGCTTCGGCTCGCGAGCATCGTCTGGCGGCCGACCTGCTCGCCGTGGATCTGCACTTCGGCTATTACCTCAAAGCAGATCCTCTGGAACGGCTCCGCCGGGACGTCCTCGAGCCGGCGCGGACGGCCGGTTACACGGAAGTCGCCCTGGTGGGGATCTCGGTGGGCGCGGCCGCCGCGGTAGGGGCGGCGCGTGAATACTCCGGCTCGATCGCCGGAATTATCCTGATGGGCCCCTTCCTCGGTCCCGAGGCGATGATCGAGGAGATTAGCGCGGCAGGGCTCGGGCGCTGGTCTCCCGGCAGCCCAGACCTGTCCAGGTCGTTCGAGCCCTTTTTCGCGCGCAACTGGGAGCATCTCCGGCGCATCGCGCGCGATCCGCTTGCGCCGCCGGTCCTCCTCGCCTTCGGTGAGTCCGATCGCTACGCCGCCGCGCAACGCCTGCTGGCGGAAATCCTTCCTCCCGAGCGGGTAATCGTTCTCCCCGGCGGCCACGACTGGATTACCTGGGGAAAGCTGTGGGAGTCGATCCTGACGCGCCGCGCCTTCCCTTTCGCCGCGCGCGCCTCCGTGGCGGCGCCATGAATCGCGGCTACGAGTATCGGGGGCCCGTCCAGGGTGCAGCCGCCGGGGAAACCCTGCTGGATTATCTCGCGCGTCGCTACCCCCACACGGCGGGACCGGAGTGGGAGCTGAGGATTCTCTCCGGCAGCGTCCTGCTCGACGAACAGCCGGCCCGGCCCGGAGCCGTCCTTCGGGGGAGCGAGACCCTGACCTGGAAGCGGCCCGGCTGGGATGAGCCGACCGCTCCCTTGTCGTTCGCCCTGCTGCATCGCGACGCCGACCTGCTGGCAGTCCTGAAACCGGCCGGTCTTCCGACGCTCCCGGGAGGCGGCTACCTGGAGCACACGCTCCTGGCACTCCTGCGACGGCGGTACCCCGAAGCGTCGCCATTGCACCGGATCGGGCGCCCGGCCACGGGCCTGGTGCTGTGCTCGCGAAACCGCCCGGCGGCCGCCCGCCTGTCCCGCGACTGGAGCGCGGGGAAGGTGCGCAAGTCTTACCGCGCGCTCGTCGCCGGAGTGCCGCTGAGACAATCGTTCACGGTCGACGTTCCGATCGGGAAGATTCCGCATCGCGAGGGAGGCTTCGTCCATGCCGCGACCGCGGCAGGCAAGCCTTCGCTCAGCCGCGTCGAGGTCCTGGAGGCAAGGGAGAATCAAGCTCTGGTGGAGATCGAGATCGTCACGGGAAGGCCGCACCAGGCGCGCATCCACCTGGCGGCGTCAGGCCATCCGCTGTCCGGCGATCCTCTCTACGGTCCCGGCGGGGTGCCTCTGCCCGGAACGACGTCCCGTCCGGGCGAAGGCGGGTTCCTGCTGCACTCCCACAGGCTTCAGCTGGAGCATCCTTCCACTGGAGAGCCGCTCTTCCTGGAGGCGCCGCCTCCGATGCCCCTGCGCCGGAGCAGGGATTCCGGCAGCTAGACACTAAGCCGCAGGGGATCCGGAGCCCTGCTCTTCCAGCTTGCGCCGGGCAAGGTGCTGCACCATTGCGATGATCCCCATCAGCCCCATGCTTTTCCCCATGGAGAGCTCATCGCCAAAGATGGTGTAGATGATGTCCTTGGGGACCTGGAGAATCTGTCGCAGCGGTGCGCCGGAAAGAGTCTCCGCCAGAATGACCGAGGTCGCCATGGCGGAGATTCCCTGGGGGTTCTCGACGGCGAAGGTGTACTTGAGAGTGCCATCCGGCAGGTCGGTGGCCCAGACGTAAGCCTGCGACTCGCATCCCGGGACCTTGTGGTCCTCCGGAAAGGGGCGCGTCGCCACGCTCTCCGGCACCACCACCTTCTTGAACCGTCCGGCGATGTCGATCAGGATTTGGATCCGCTCGGAGC
>DASTZC010000080.1 GCA_035764505.1 Candidatus Polarisedimenticolia bacterium | reverse complement strand
CTGCGCCACCGCCGCGGCGCGCGCCGACGAGGGGATGTGGACCTTCGACAACTTCCCGTCGGCCGAGGTCCAGAAGAAGTACGGATTCGCGCCCGACAAGCAATGGCTGGAGCAGGTCCGGCTGGCCTCGGTGCGTCTGGCGGGCGGCTGCTCGGGCAGCATCGTCTCGGAGAGCGGACTGGTGATGACCAATCACCACTGCGCCCGCAGCTGCATCCAGCAGAACTCGACGAAGGAGAAGGACCTCATGACCTCGGGCTTCTTCGCAGCCAGCTCCGCCGAGGAGCTGAAGTGCCCGGAAATCGAGGTCAACCAGCTGCTGAGCATCACCGACATCACCGAACGCATGAACGCCGCGACCAAAGGCCTGGCCGACAAGGCGTACAACGATGCGTTGAAGGCGGAGATGTCGCGCGCCGAAAAGGAGTGCTCCACCGACGACCAGACCCGCTGCGACGTGGTAACGCTCTACCACGGTGGCCGGTATCATCTCTATAAGTTCCGCCGCTTCCAGGATGTACGATTGGTCTTTGCTCCCGAAGCCGACATCGCGCACTTCGGCGGCGATCTCGACAACTTCATGTTCCCGCGCTACTGCCTCGACGTCTCCTTCCTGCGCCTGTACGACAAAGACCAGCCCCTCAAGACGGAGCATTACCTGAAGTGGTCACCAACCGGCCCGAACGATGGCGACCTCGCCTTCGTGCCGGGCAATCCCGGGAGCACCCGGCGCCTGTTCACGGTGGCGGAGCTGGAATACGAGCGCGACGTGGCGCTGCCGCAGCGGCTGATGCGCCTCGCCGAGGAGCGCGGCATGCTGGTCGATTTCGCCGGGCGCGGAGTGGAGCAGGACCGCATCTCCACCACCCGCCGGCTGACGGTCGAGAACGCCTTCAAGGGGTACCGGGGGCGCTACCAGGCGCTGCTGGACAAGAATTTCTTCAAGGCCAAGATCGCCGGGGAGCAGGCCTTCCGCGCGCAAATCGATGGCGATCCAGCCAGGCGCGCGGCCTACGGCGGCGCCTGGGACGCCATCGCCGGCGCCAAGGAGGCGGAGCGCAAGATCCAGAAGCGTTACACGATGCTGGAGGGCGCCGGGGGGCTCACCGGCTTCCAATCCACCCTGTTCGACCAGGCCCGGACGCTGGTGCGCGCCGCCGACGAGCTGCCGAAGCCCAACGAGCTGCGCCTGCGCGAGTTCGCCGATTCGAAGCTGCCGGCGCTGAAGCAAAAGCTCTTTTCCGCCGCGCCCATCTACGACGAGATGGAGATCCAGACGCTGACCTTCTCGCTCACGAAGCTGCGCGAGGATCTCGGCCCGGACGATCCGCTGCTGAAGAAGATGTTCGGCAAGAGCTCGGCGCGCGAGCTGGCCGCCTCTCTGGTGAGCGGCAGCCAGCTCAAGGATGTCGCCGTCCGCAAGCGGCTGTTCGACGGGGGCAAGGCGGCGGTGGAAGCCTCGGACGACGCGATGATCAAGATGGCCCGACTGGTCGACGCGGACACCCGGGCCGTCCGCAAGCAGTACGAGGACGAGATCGAATCGGTGCTGAAGAAGAACGACGAGCTGATCGCCCGCGCCAGCTTCGAGATCAGCGGCACCGGCACCTATCCCGACGCCACCTTCACGCCGCGGGTTTCGTACGGCACGGTGAAGGGATTCGCCGCCGACGGCGTTCCGGTCGCGCCTCTCACGCGCATGGCCGGGCTGTACGACCGGGCAACGGGCGAGGACCCCTTCGTGCTGCCCGAGAGCTGGGTCAAGGCCCGCGGCGCGGTCGACTTGAGCACGCCGATGAACTTCAGCACCACCAACGACATCATCGGCGGCAACTCCGGATCGCCGGTGGTGGATCGGGACGGGCGCGTCAGCGGCCTCATTTTCGACGGAAACATCTACTCGCTGGGGGGCGACTACGGCTACGACGCGTCCATCAATCGAGCCGTGGCGGTGCACAGCGCCGCACTGCTCGAGGCGCTCGACAAGGTCTACCACGCCACCCGAATCGTGAATGAGATCAAGCCCAATGCCGTCTCGAACCGGCCGCGCGCCAAGTCGAAGGGTCTGACGGCGAAGTAAGCGCGCTTCCCGTTCATCGCAGCGTTCCTCCTCCTGTTTCGGGGTGAATGATCGCTTCCGCAAGCTGTTCAACGTGGTTGCACAGCGTCGAGAGATGCGAGTCATCCGGATAGGTCACGAGCTGTGCGCTCGGTAGTCGGGCGACCATTCGCCGCACCAAAGCGATGGGAGCCTGCACGTCACGCTCGCCGTGATATAGCTTCAGCGGAATCCTGATCTCCTCGAGCTCGAAATCGAAGGGCCGCATGTACAGGCGCAGGTCCCAGGCGGCGCCCTTCGTCCCACCTCGCACGCACTCGCGCATCACCTCGTGGAGGGCCTGGATGCGGCCCGGTTTCGCGAAGGCGGCGTAGTCCGCCGGCGGGACCCTGTCCTTCAGCTTGGCCAGCTCTTTCTCGGGGTCGTCGACGGAGGAAGATCCCATCGCCTTGAGCATCAGACGGCAGAGCGGAGGCGCATGGGCCGCCAGCCCCAGGAAGAGGCGATTGACGAAGGGGATGCCGGCCTTCGCCTCCGGCAGGTTCATCTGCCAGCCGCCGGAGACGATCACGGCGGCGCTGAGACGCTCGGGAATCTTCGCGGCGCAGACCGCCGCGTAAGGGCCGCCGCCCGAGTTGCCCAGCACGGCGAATCGTTTCAAGCCCAGAGCGTCTGCCAGTGCAGTCACGTCCCTGGGCCAGTCGGAAAACCCTCGGCCCGGCAGAAAGTCGGATTGTCCGATTCCGGGACGGTCGGGAGCGATAATGCGCAGCCCTGCGCGACTCCAGACGTCATTCCCGACCAGCAATGGCTCGAGTCGCGATGAGGGCGCCCCATGAAAATAGAGGACCGGTGAGCCGTCCGGCCTGCCAAACTCGGCGTAGGCCAGCCTGCGGCGATCGGACAGAACGAGGTGTTTCTCCCGATTCATGCGGATTGATACTTGTCTGTACTCCACGAACTTCACGGAAGCCAGGCAATTGGGATAAAGAATCGAAGCTGGCGTCGCGGTCCGCCGTGCCGCGACCCATGAGGTGCGTCAGGTGGAACACGGCACACCTCTACTTCGCGAACATTCCTATCGCCGTCAGCCACGTCTCCACCCGCTGCGGCCATTGCGTGATCGGCGATTCGGTGGGCCGGAGCCCGAACGCGTGCCCGCCCTTGGGATACGCGTGCAGCTCGGCGGGAACGCCAGCCTTCCTGAGCGCCGAATAATAGACCCTCGAGTTCTCGACAGGGTCCACCGGATCGTCTTCCGCGTGAATCAAGAGGGTGGGCGGCGTTCGGGCCGTCACCTGGATATCGGGGTTCAGCACGAAGTCTTTTTCACGGACCGCCAGATGTCCCGGATAGACGGCCACGGCGAAATCCGGACGACAGCTCTCCTGGTCGGCTGCATCCAGGGCCGGGTACAGACGCTTCTCGAAATGAGTGCTGAGCTCCGCGACCATGTGTCCGCCGGCCGAGAAGCCGAGCACTCCGATCCTTCGCGGATCGACATGCCACTTCGAAGACTGGAAGCGCACCAGCCCCACGGTCCTCTGCGCATCCTCCAACGCTGTCGGACAATCCCGGTACGGCCCCACCTTCACGCACGGCACGCGGTACTTCAACAGGACGCACGTGATCCCATGCGAGGTCAGCCAATCACAGATTTCCGTCCCCTCGAGGTCGATGGCCAGGATGTTGTAGCCCCCGCCCGGAAACACCACGATGGCGACGCCCCGGTTGCGTCCCCGAGGCGAATAGACCGTCATCGTGGGTTGCGTGACTTTGTCGACGTAGAGCCACGGCCTGCCGCCGACCAGTCTCTTGTTGCCTTGATTATCCACAACTGTCCCGACGACTTCGGGGCCATCGACCGTCCGCGCATCCGGCGCCGCTCCCGGCCAGATCGGCACCTGGACATGTCCCGGTGATGGCTGCCAGGCGGCCTGCGTCGCGAACAACCGGGGCACCGCGGTGCATGCCAGCAGAACCATCAGAAGCGGCCAGACCAGATAACCGAGTCTCATCCGCGCCGGGTCGATGGGAGATCCCTACTCGTTGCGGAGCTTGAAGAAGGCAAGGACGTACCCGTCGGCATCGGTCACCTCGAAGCCCCACAGTCCGGAGTCGATGAACGACAAGTCCTTATGGAACTTCGCACCGCGCCGGCTGAGCTCGCCGAAAAGCACGTCAGGGTCCGAGGTGTAGATCGAGGCGTCCCAGCGGGCCCATTCGTGCCGGGTGTGATTCGGACAGGGAAGTACTTCGGGCGTTATGGCCTTGAGCATGATGCCGAGCCCTTCGCGGCTCACCCGGGCGTAGTAGGGGTCGTCGTCCGGTCCCTGGAAGTCGAGCTTGAAGCCAAGGTGATCGACGTAATAGGCGATGGACGTCTGCAGGTCCTTGACGATGAAGAAGGGGTTGATCGAGACGAGGTTCGCCATGGGTGCTCCTCGAGAGGTCTCCAAGACGGCAGAGCGGGAGCAATTATGCTGCAAAGAGAATCGGGCGGGAAGGATTCCCCAGCAGAGCGGGGTGATGACCTTACGCGTCAATACGGATGGGAAAATGTCGGTTCACAATCAATGGATTTTCTCGGAGGACAAAACTCATCCGAGAGTTCTTTATCGGTGCATGCAGAAATACTGGTATTACGGAGACTTAAATCTATCCAGTCAGTCTTGGCACTGGCGTTGCTAAAACATTCCGTACCGGACCCAGCAGCGTGTCCAATGTCGTCAATAGCTCCGGTCCGGCAGAAAGGTTCCGAGCCGCATATGTCGGCAGAGCGGCGGCCCGGCGTACAAGCGTGCGACGAGTAGAGATTCGCGACAGCTCTGCTGACAAATGTTCGCAAGCGTCCCGGCGCGGGGAATTGCGAACGACCGGCGTGTATCGGCCGGCATTCTGAGAAGGAGGTTCTCATGCGTAAACGGTTCGCAACTCTTTTGATGGCGTCGGTGGCCGCTCTTCTGATGGCCGCCCCAGCGATCGCCAACGACGATGATCACGACAAGAGCGACAAGGCGAAGCGCACTGAGATCGTCAGCGATTCAGAGCAGGTTCTGCGTGACGCCGTGTCGGCTCCCGACAAGCGCATCCCGCAGGAGCTCCTGGAGAAGGCGGAGTGCGTCGGCGTCTTCCCGAAAGTGAAGAAGGGCGCCTTCGTGGTGGGCGGCGAGTACGGCAAGGGTCTGTTCACCTGCAAGACGGAAGACGGGACGATGAGTCCTCCCGCCTTCTATTCGATTGGGGGGCCGAGCGTAGGGTTTCAGGTAGGCGGCTCCTCCACCGACCTTGTTCTCCTCGTCATGAACAAGGAAGGAATGGACTATCTCCTGAAGGACAAGTTCACGCTGGGTGCCGAGGCTGCCGCGGTGGCCGGCCCGGTGGGCCGTAATACCCAGGCGATGACCGATGCGATGCTGCATGCTCAGATTCTGAGCTGGTCACGGTCTCGCGGAGCCTTCCTGGGCGCGTCCCTCGAAGGGATGGTCGTGAAGCCGAAGGAGGACGCCAACCAGGAGTTCTATGGCAAGCCGCTCACGGGGCGCCAGATCCTGGTCGAGCACAGCGTCGAGGTGCCGGCGGCCGCCAAGTCGTTCGTGAAGACGGCCAGCGGTTATACCGGGGCAAAGTCCTAGCCTAGACTTTCCCTTAAATAAAAAGCGGGGCCGAGACGGCCCCGCTTTTTTGTTGCCCGCAAACGCCGACCTAGTAGCAGAGGGCGTTTTCACCCGCGTTTTCATCGGGTCCTGAGCTCTTGTTCTCACAGGTCCCGAAGGACGGGTACATCAGATCGGACGGAACGTTGGTGTGGCAGAGCCCGGTGACGTGCCCGAACTCATGCTCAGACACCCCGTTGAGGTAGATTGCCGGTCCGGCCGCGCAGGGGCACTGACCGCCGCCTGACGTCCAGCGATAGGCAGTCGTCAGCCGGACGTCGGCCTCGTAAAGATTGGCCAGCAGGTTGCCCTGGCAGTTGAAGGTCGCCTGTCGATCGTACTTGAGGAGATTCGTCACGCCGAGCGTCTGGCCGCCCAGGTTTGCCCAGCCGACCGTGTTCTGGCCGTCACGCTTGTTGGCGGTCTTGGTCGTGGTGCCCGCATAACTCAGGGGGCGCCATGGAGTGATGCCGCCGGTGACGGCGCTGTCCATCTGCGAGGCGCTGATGCATTGTCCGGTGGTCACCTTGCCGCTCGGGTTGTAACGGATGTCGGCGCCGTTCGGCCAGCGCACGCCGATGAGGCAATAGGCCGCGGCCCCAGAAGTGGCGAGCAGCAGGCAGGCGGCCGTCAGGACGATGGTTTTCGAGCCGATCTTCCGGATCATTGTGTCACCGCCTTTCCGTGGACCTGGGCGCGCAGGACCTCGTTGTCGAATCGGGGATTCCGGCCGGCATAGGAGACACGCCCCTTCATGTCACCATAGGAGACCGGACCCATCTCCACTGCCTGCTCGCCGACGATCGACAAACCATCCTGGAGAGCCCGGGTGAAGGTGGTCGCGCCGGTCTTGTCCTCGTTGACGTTCCAGACCCCCATCGACAGCCCCAGGTTGTACAGTCTTCCATCGACCGACTCGATGAAGACCAGGACCTTCTGCCCGCTATGGAATACCGCCTCGCCGATGGCCTCGGAGATCTCCCCATCTTTCTGGCCGCTGCGGCTATGGAATGTAATCGCCTGGCCCTTGCGCGCCTCGCCTTTGAGCACGTCGGTCACCTTGAGGGTGACCGCTGTCTCCAGCCCGTTCACCGGATGATTGACCCCCCGCTGGTTCAGGACCTCTCCCACCACGACGAGCTGGGAGAGGCGTGCCTGATCCTCCACCGACAGCCCGATCACGGAGCTCGCCCAGGCGGATGCCGCCGCCAGCGCGAGGACGAACGCGATTACGCCTTTTCGTCTCATGCTTGCCCCCCTTTGGAGTAAAGGTTTGGACGCAGGAGGCCCTTATACCCCAGCCCCGAGGGAAGGCACAAGACCCTTGATGGGGATTGATCAACTGGGCGGTGGCGCCGGGGGCGGCTCGGGCTATAATGCGGGCCGCAAACGTCCAACTCGGGCCAATGGAACCGCCGCGGGACTTCCCGCGTCCGGGACGGCCCATCCCGCGACCCCTTCCCGACGCCCCGGGAGCGGGACCGAAAACGCGAGGGCGAAAACGTTCGGTATTGCGGGCGCGCGCGCCCGGCAGGGAGGCCTCTTAAGATGAAGTGGTTCAAGTTCGCCTGCGCGGGGATGCTCGCGCTGATCGCTGCGGGAGCGACCCAGGGAGATGCCGTGACTCAGAAACCGACGAAACCCGCGGCCGGCGCCGCGGCGCCGGCCAACGTGCTTCTCGCGCAGTGGACCGGCCCCCATGGGGGTGTGCCGCCCTTCGACAAGGTGAAGGTCGACCAGTTCAAGCCGGCCCTCGAAGAGGGAATGGCCGAGAACCTGAAGGAGATCGACGCCATCGCGGCGAACCCCGCACCGCCCAACTTCGAGAATACCATCGCGGCGCTGGAGCGTGCGGGCCGTGGGCTGACGCGGGCCGTCAGCATCTACGGGGTCTTCAGCTCCACCATGAGCACCCCCGATTTCCAGGCGGTGGAGCGCGAGATGGCTCCCAAGCTGGCGGCCTTCCAGGACAAGATCACGCAGAACGAGAAGCTGTTCAAGCGCATCGAGGCGGTGTACCAGACGCGCGACAAGTCGGGACTGACGCCGGAGCAGCAGCGGCTCGTCTGGCTGGACTACACCGGCTTCGTCCGCGCCGGCGCCAAGCTCGATCCCGCCGGCAAGAAGCGGGTCGCCGAGATCAACGAGCGCCTCGCGGCCCTGTATACCAATTTCCAGCAGGATGTCCTGGCCGACGAGAGCGACTACGTAACCTATCTCACGAAAGAAGTAGATCTCGCCGGCCTGCCGCCGTCGGTGATCTCCGGCGCGGCCGCCGCCGCCGAGGCGAAGGGGAAGAAGGGGCAGTGGGCCATCACCAATACGCGCTCCAGCATGGAGCCGTTCCTCACCTATTCGTCCCGGCGCGACCTGCGCGAGAAGGTCTGGCGCACCTACTACAGCCGCGGTGATAACGGCGACGCCCACGACACCAAGAAGATCATCACCGAGATCCTGAAGCTGCGCG
This sequence comes from Candidatus Polarisedimenticolia bacterium, assembly GCA_035764505.1. Taxonomy (NCBI): domain Bacteria; kingdom Pseudomonadati; phylum Acidobacteriota; class Candidatus Polarisedimenticolia; species Candidatus Polarisedimenticolia bacterium. Next base: position 29,644 of record DASTZC010000080.1, on the reverse strand, counting down.
CCGAGCGGGCGGTTTTGCTCGGCTATCCGACGCACGCCCATTGGCGGCTGGAGAATTCCATGGCGAAGAACCCCGAGAACGCCATGGCCTTGATGAAGTCGGTCTGGACGCCGGCCGTCGCGCGGGTGCGCGAGGAAGTCACCGACATGCAGGCGCTCGCCGACAAGGAGAACGCCGGCTTCAAGATCGCCCCCTGGGATTATCGCTACTACGCCGAGAAGGTGCGCGCGGCGAAGTACGATCTCGACGAGAACCAGATCAAGCCGTACCTGCAGCTGGAGAAGCTGCGTGAAGCGCTCTTCTGGACGGCAGGACAGCTCTTCGGCCTGAAGTTCACGCCGGTCACCGACGTGCCGGTTCTGCTGCCGGACATCCGCGTCTGGGAAGTCAAGAATGCGTCAGGCGCGCATGTGGGAATGTGGTACTTCGATCCGTACGCTCGCACCGGCAAGCAGTCGGGCGCCTGGATGAACGAGTACCGGCCGCAGGAGCGCTTCGAGCATCCCATTCCGGTCATCGTCTCCAACAACACCAACTTCGTGAAGGGAAAGCCGGGTGAGCCGATTCTGATCAGCTGGGATGACGCCCGGGCGCTGTTCCACGAGTTCGGGCACGCGCTGCACGGGCTCAACTCCAACGTGACCTATCCGTCGCTCGCCGGCACGGCCGTGGCGCGCGACTACGTCGAGTTCCCCTCGCAGCTCCTGGAGCACTGGCTGGAGACGCCCGAGGTCCTGAACAAGTTCGCCGTCAACGCGCAGGGAAAGTCGATTCCGTCCGAGCTGGTGGCGAAGATTCAGAAGGCGGCCACCTTCAACCAGGGCTTCATCACGGTCGAGTACCTGGCCGGCGCGCTGGTGGACATGGAGCTGCACCTGGCGGCGACGAAAGATACGGAGATCGATCCCGCGCAGTTCGAGAAGGACGCGCTCAAGAAGCTGGGAATGCCGGATGAGATCTGCATGCGGCACCGGACGCCCCAGTTCAGCCACATCTTCGCGGGCGACGGCTATTCGGCCGGATACTACAGCTACCTGTGGGCCGATACGCTGAGCGCCGACGCCTGGGCCGCCTTTACCGAGGCGGGAGGGCCGTACGACAAGGCGGTGGCGAAGCGTCTGTACGACAAGGTCTTCTCCGCGGGCAACACGGTCGATCCGGCGGAAGCCTACCGTGCCTTCCGCGGCCGGGACGCCGGGACCGCCGCCTTGATGAAGGAGCGGGGCTTCCCGCAAGAGGCTTCGGCAGCGGCGCCGGCAGCCGCCAAGTAGATACCGCCTACGCAGCGGTCGAAAAAAGGGCGCGGGGCCTCGGCCTCGCGCCCTTCTTCTTTACTCCCTGCAGCTCACGCAAGGCGCCTGATCAAGTACCTGATCAAGTACCGGCTGTTCAGGTGTCGCGCCCCGGGCCGATTTCGAATCGCCGAACCAGGTCTCTACGGGCAGGGCGGGGCGGCGCGGGGCGCTCCCGCGGAGCTCGTCCCGAGATTGCTGCCGCAGGCATTCCGCGATCGGACCAGGTAGAACAGCACCGCGACCGGATTCGTGGCATCGACCGCAGACAGGTTGGTATCTCCCGACTCGACGCAGGTCGGAGAGACAAAGGAAGCCGTCGTGTTGCGCAGCAGGTCATAGAGGACCGTGTTCCCTCCCGGGCTTGACGGGACCAGCCAGCTCAGGATCGTCGCACCCGGCGCATCCAGCGTCAGGCTGAGTGCCTCGGAGGGAGCCGCCCAGAGCGACGAGTTTCCGGGAGAGCAGTCGTCGATGTCGGGCACCCCGTCGGTGTCGGTATCGATGCAGACATGACCGTCGGGGACCAGCGCATTGAATGGGAGATTGGTGATGTTGGAGAAGGCCAGGTTGTCGATCTCCCATCCGGGAGCGCCGACGCTGGCATCGGTGCCGATGCGGAAGCGTACCTTGACGATCTGCCCCTGATAAGCCGTGCCGAGATTCACCGTCACCGTGGAGAATGCGGGATATCCCGGGCTGGTGCCGGCGTACGCCGACCGGCCGGAAAGGGGGTTGCCGCCGCCGCTCGTCAGGACGGCCGTATAGCCGGGCGAAGCCGAGGCCCCGATGTCGGTCCAGCTCGTCCCGCCGTTGTTGCTGATCTCGATGACCCCGCCGTCGTAGAAGGTGGGGACGGTATCGGCCTCGAACGAGTAACGATGGCTGAAAGTGAAGCTGAAGCTGCCGGTGGCGGCGACATTCAGCGACGGCGAAACGAGGTAGTGATCGGCAGGCTCATTTGAATCGGGCCCGAGCCACCGGTGATCCGAAGGGGTCACCTCGAGGCGCGTCCAGGGCTCGGAGCCGTCCAGCGACAGGTTGTGCGAGACCGTCCAGCGCGGGGTGCCGCTCTCGACGTCGTCGGAGGCCGAGGTGTTCGGCCGGTCGTCGTAATTGCCGCGCTGCGCCATGGGAACGCTCACCGCTCCGGGGAGGGCGAAGCCGGAATCGTTGAAGGAGATCGTCAGCGGAATCGACTGGATTCCGGAAACCGCGCCGAACTGTATCGCCACGGTCGCCGTGGTGTTGCCGAAAGGCTGCGAGGAGGGGAAGGAGATTGGCCCCGCCGGGAAGAAGGCCACCGACGGGTTCGACGAGCTGACGGTGGCGGTGGTCGCGCTCAGCGCGGTGCTGCCGGTGTTGCGCAGCGTGATCGTCAGAGTCCCGGTCTCGCCGGCATCCAGGACGTGGTCGCGATCGCAATAGATCTGATTGTCGTCCACCGTAGCGCTCACGAACGAAAGATCGCCGCCGGCCGTGAAGCTCTCCACCACCCCTTGCTGCGTCAGCGAGTAGCGGCTCGGGGCCACGGCCCGGATTCCGGCGCCGCGCTTCGCGAAAGCCTGCGCGAACAGCAGGAAATCCTGGTTGTCCCCGGCCAGCGCCGCGGCCAGGACCGCGTCGCGCGCCTCCAGGACGGTGGGCTGCGACGGCGTCATCTTGTAGGCTGCCACCAGGTAGTCGCGCATCCGGTCGCGCGCCTCGTCGAAGGTGAGACGTGCCGTGTCGCGCAACAGCGACGCGTAGCACTCCCACAGCATCGTCGCCCACACTTCTCCCGTGTTGTGCACCTCGGAGTTGTTCGTGCCGTCGGCGCCGAAGTCCACCGGGGCCCCGGTGATCGGCACCCCGTTCGAGATGTGGTGGAAAGTCAGCGGGTTCTTGGTCATGTCGGTCGAATAGGGGACGCGCCGGAACCCGAAGTAATACCCCTGGTTCCCCTGGTTGCCGTTGTCTCCACCGCTGTTGACGTAGGCCCCCATGGCGTAAACGCCATTGAAGTTGGCATTCGCCGGGATCAGCGCGTCCTCGCTGCGCACCGCCATCAGCAGCGCGTGGAAATCGCCCCACCCTTCGCCCATCCCGCCCCCCTGCTGGTTCGACAAGCCGTTGGCATCTCCGATCAGGCGGTTGCTGATGTAGTGCCCCCACTCGTGCGCCACAACTTCGTTGTCGATGGTTCCGTCGCGGTCCACCGCGGCGCCGCGGAAGAGGTTGGCGGTCACCCCCACGCCGAGCTGCGCCCGAATCGTGTTGCCGTCGTCGAGCGAGACGAGGACGCTGGGAATGGTGATGGTCGCGTCGGTACCTCCCATGTCGAGGATCCCGGCGGAGTTGTTCGCTACGATCGCCCCGATCGCCCCGTTGAGCTGGGCGTTCTTGACCTTCACCGTGAAGGAGCAGTTGCCCCGATCGAGGAAGGCGATCTTCCCCGACAGGGCGCCGGCGTTGACGAAGGGGGTCGTGCAGGCGTCGGTGGCCGGGGCCGTGCCGTCGTTCACCAGGACGACGCTGTTGGTGAGATTGAAGGTAAGCGGTCCGAAATCCGCCACGCCGACGGCGTAGGTCCCGGCGATTGCGGCGGGAGCATTGATGTTCAGCGCCCGGGCGCCGATGCCGTCGAAGACATACATCTGCATGCGCGGGCGCGCTCCGTCCGCGGGCGTCGACATGTTAGCGTTGTTGCGTCCGCTGAAATCCTGCGCCTCCGCCTTGATGCTGTCGTTCCCCAGACCGCCGCGCCCGAAGTTGTTGGTCTGCGCGTCCCCCGCGACCTCGTTGAAGCCGGAGTCATAGAACCAATCGTGGAAGAAATTCACGTCGAAGAAGAGCTGGGTGATGGCGGCCATCTGCTGGTTGGCGCTGGATGCGGGCGCCAGCGCCGTGTTGTAGGTCCGGTCGAAGGTGTTGGTGGAGGTAGTCGTCGCACGCAGATCGCCGGCGCTGAAGCCGTCGGGAGATGCCAGGTCGGCATAGGCATCGGTGTTGTTCCCGGTGGTCACCGTGGAGCCGGCCGGCAGCCAGGGATCGTTGGTGCTGATCGGACCGTTCTGCAGCGTCACCAGCGACGGGGCGACGAAGGGGGCCTGGTAGCCGTCGAGTGTCCCGGTGGGATGCGGCGTGCCGACCGTCCCCTGCGGCCCGTCGGCGGGGAGGAACGGCGTGGAGGTCAGGGCCCAGACGCGGTACGAGAAAGCGTCGCGCACCGTGAGATTGTTGCGGAAGAGAATGGAGCCGTCCGCCGCGGAGACGACGTAGGCGTAGTAATCGGATTCGTTCGCGCCCGGACTGCCGGCGTCCAGCTCGACGTAGTAGGCAGGCTCGAGCCGATCGGGAAGGTGAAAAAAGACCTTGCGCAGGCGGGCGGGTTGCAGGAGCGGCTTGTCCAGCATCGCCGCCACCTCGTCGCGCAGGTGGACCAGCTCGTAATCGGAGCCGCCTCTCCCGACCGGCAGGAAATCCAGCGGCCCGACCGCCGCGCCGGTCAGATCGTGGTAGGCACGCGCCGCCGCCTCGCGCCCCTCGAGATCGAACCGCGGAGGAGCGCCGCGGGCGGCGCGTGCCGGCCCTCCCGCCAGGAACCCCGAGATCGCCAGGAGGTCCAGGTCGCGCCCCATGATCATCTTGATCTCGTCGCGAAAGACCGGAACACCATTGACGCGCTGCCGGAAAGAAACGATGACGGCGCCGCGTCCGGTGTCGTGAATCGATCCCAGCTCGACGCTCGCGGCATCCCCCGGCTCGAGGTCATAGAGGGAGGCGAACCGGCCAAGGTGCTCCCGTGCCGCCGCCTCGGGGCCCAGGCCGCGGCGCCGCGGCGAGTCGGCGCCTCCCATGCGGGCCCCCTCGGAAACCCATAAGAAGGTTGGAAGCCCCAGGATTTCATGCGTCTGCAGGGAGCGATCGGATCGGACCAGGTCCTTGCTCAGACCGGGAGGAAACTGGAAGCTCTTGCGGGTTCTGCCTTTAGCGGAGAGGGCATCGATATTGGGAAGGTCCCGGGCGAACAGGGGGGTGCCGCCCAGGATCGGGCATCCAAGAGCGGACAAAAGGATCAGGATCGGGACTCTGGCGCGCGCCCCCATGAGATTTCCCTCTCATTTCTTGACCAGCGTCCTTCGATAATAGCATGGGGTCCCGGGCCTCCCCAGGCCATTTCGATTACCGGAATCGTTCGCGAGCGCGCCATGCACTCGCTTTCCGCCGCTACGCGGATCGATGAGAGCGCCCAGGAATTTGATTGACCAAGCTGGGGCGTGGGGCGTACTGTTCCCGCATGAAAAGCCTGCTGGGAAATAACCATGGCCTCGGCTCGATCAGGCTGCGCCAGGTCGTCGGAACCGGGGCTGTACTGGCCTTCGCCGGTCTGTTCGCACCTGGGATCCTGGCGCGCGATCTGACTTTCGAGCAGCGCGTCCGGGCGCAAGAGGCGATCGAGCGGGTCTACTACTCCCATCAAATCGGCAGCACGTTCCCATTCGAGCAGGCGGTTCCCCATGCCCTCGTCGAAGCGAAGGTCAGAAAGTATCTGAGGCACAGCGCCGCTCTCGATAAGTTCTGGAAAACTCCCATCACTGCAACGATGCTCCGGGCAGAGCTGGACCGCATGCAACACGGGAGCCGCATGCCCGAGCGGTTGCGAGAGCTGTTCTCCGCACTGAACAACGATCCGTTTCTCATCGAAGAATGCCTGGCCCGCCCGGCGCTGGCGGAGCGCCTCGTCGGCAACTTCTTCGCCTTCGATCAGCGCATTCATGCGGAAACACGACGTCTCGCGGAGGCAGCGCGCGATGCGCATGGACCGTGGGCCATGACCGTCACCGAAGAGCGCGAGGACTTCGTGCTCCGGGAGAGTCCCCGTGAGCGCGGATCCGCGGTTGTCCACGGCGGTGCCCCACCCTTGCGAAGCTTTCCGAAGCTTCGGCTGGAGGCCTGGTGGGCAGGGATCGAAGACAGCATGAGCATCGAGTCGGTGCATGGAGTCGGCGACGACATACCCGGAGACGTCATCCCAGGCCGGCAGGACCCCTCCATCCAGAGCTGCCTTACCGACAACACCTGGGACAACGGCTCGCTGGACGATTTCCCCCATGGACGTCACTCAGCGACGGCCGTCTGGACCGGGAGCGTCATGATCGTCTGGGGCGGGATTGCGGGCGAGCTCTGGGGCTACTCGGACAGCGGCGGGCGTTACGACCCCGCCACCGACACCTGGCTCTCCCTGTCTCTCCACAACGCCCCGTCGCCGCGCATGAATCACACGGCCGTATGGACCGGAACCGACATGATTGTCTGGGGAGGCAGGAGCGGCAGCTCGATGTCCGACGGTGGGAAGTACAATCCCGTGACCGACACCTGGGTTTCCACGGCTTCGAGTGGCGCCCCTGCCCCGCGATCGCAACACTCCGCCATATGGACCGGGACGAGGATGATCGTCTGGGGCGGCCAGGGAAGCTCTGTTTTCAACACGGGTGCCTTTTATGACCCATCGGCCGACACGTGGGCGCCCATCTCGACCACCGGTGCGCCATCGGCAAGGTACAACCATAGCGCCGTGTGGACTGGCGCCGAGATGATTGTCTGGGGGGGCGGTGTCGCGAACGGAGGGAGGTACAGCCCCTCGACCGACAGCTGGGCGCCCATCTCCACCACCGGCGCACCCGCGAGCGGGCCGGCCGTCTGGACCGGCTCGTTGATGCTGGTGCTGTCTCCCGATGCGACGACGGCGGGGCGGCGCTACGATCCCTCCATGGATGCCTGGACTCCCATGAGCAGGACCGGGGCCCCGGAGTTGAACCGGACGTGGTCTACTGTCGTCTGGGCAGGTAACCGCTTGATCCTCTGGGGAGGGCAGTCGGCAGGCGCCGATTTGAATACCGGTGGGAAATACGATCCGGTCACCGACTCGTGGACGCTCACTTCCACAGTCAATGCGCCCAGCCCTCGCAGCTTCCACGTCGCGGTCTGGACCGGCAGCCGCATGGTGGTCTGGGGAGGATACGATGCCCTGAATTATTGGGACGTCGCGAGCGGCGGAAGGTACGACCCGACGACCGACTCCTGGACTCCCACTTCGGAATCGAGCGCCCCCACGTACCGGTACCGGCTCTCCTCGGTCTGGACAGGGAATCTCATGATCGTCTGGGGAGGCGTGGGCGGCGTTGTGAACTTCGGACCCCTCAATTCGGGAGGGCGCTACGATCCGGCCCTGGACCATTGGAGCCCGACGACCACCATCAACGCCCCGGCGCCGCGCCGCGACAACTCGGCCGTCTGGGCCGGGGGCTCGATGATCGTTTGGGGAGGAAGGGACGCTTCCTACTTCAACGACGGGGCGCGCTACGATCCGATCTCCGACCAATGGACGACCACGTCATCGGTTGGCGCACCCGAAGCGCGAGGCAGGCATTCGGTCGTCTGGACCGGGACGAGGATGATCGTCTGGGGCGGCTTCAACGGAACCGTGCGCCTCAGGACGGGGGCGGCCTACAACCCGGCCGCGGACAGCTGGTCCCCGACCTCCCTGACCGCAGCTCCCGAGGCCCGTCAGGATGCGATGGCCGTCTGGACGGGGACTGAAATGATCGTGTGGGGCGGATCCAGCGGCAGCATCATCGTGAACACCGGCGGTCGTTACACGCCCTCGACCGATTCGTGGACTCCGACCTCGATGAACAACGCGCCGGTTGTGCATGACGTCGCGATCGGGGCGGCCGTATGGACAGGAAGCCTCATGATCGTCATGCCCACCACGTTCACCGGTGGCCGATACGACCCCAGCCTGGACCAGTGGCTGGCCCCGGTTGCCCCTCCGCCGCTTTACGGTGTCGCTGGCACTTCGGTCATCTGGACCGGATCACGGATGATCGTCTGGGGAGGCGGCATCCTCATCGATTTCGGAGAGCCTATCTTCAACATGGGTGCCATCTATGATCCGGTCGGCAACTCCTGGATTTCGACCTCTACCGACGGCGCCGCCTCGCCCCGATACGGGCATGCCGCCGTATGGACCGGCACCTTCATGATCGTCTGGGGCGGCGTCGGACCGGCGGGCACCTCGGCCCTTCTCAACAACGGGGGACGGTTCATCTACGGGCAGTCTATTGACGATGATGGAGACGGTTTCAGCGAGTGTGCCGGAGATTGCAACGATTCGGCCGCAGCGATCCACCCGGGCACGACCGAGACCTGCAATGGCCTCGACGACGACTGCTCCACCCTGGCCGACGAAGGCGGCGGCCTGCTCTGTGACGACGCCAACGGCTGCACGACCGATGCCTGCGCCGGCGCGTCGGGCTGCCTGCATGTGCCCCGGGATCTCGATGCCGATGGACATCCCGATGCCCTGTGCGGCGGCAACGACTGCAATGACGCCAGTCCAGCGGTGTGGGCGTCTCCGGCGGAAGTGAGCGGCTTGAATCTCACCTCTTCCAGCCCCGCCAACCCCTCGTGGCAAGGCCAAGCTACATCCGCCGGTCCGGGCACGCTCTACGATCTCGCTTCCGGCTCGCTGGGCCCCTCGACGGGCATCATCTTTTCAGCAGCCAGCTGCCTGCAGTCGTCCACGGCAACAACCTACCTCGATTCGCGTTCCGGTCCGGCTTCCGGGTTCGCTTTCTGGTACCTCTCGCGCGCCAGGAATTCATGTGCGACGGCAACCTACGGAACAATCCTGCGCGACTCCGGCATCCCTTCCTGTCCCTGAGGTCGGCACAGCCTGTTGAAAGCTCTGGCGCGGTAATCCTACGCTGCAGATGCCGCACAAGCGGCCCCCATTCAGCGGAAGCCGGTGAGATTTCGCGAACGTAAGGGGCGGGGGAGTTCCGCTCACGGCTCATCGCGAACCGTGCGATTCTCGTTCACACTCCTTGACAGGACAGCCCACGGCCCCAACATTGTTTCAGGTATGGGACAGCCGCTGAGAAATGATGAGGACATCACGAGCCGGACGGCCGACCGGACCCGAAGGAAGCCTCCCTTCGGCGCGCCGCATGTCTTCGTGCTGGTGATGGTCGATGGCGACGATTCCAACGCCACGCACCGGCTCGTGAAGCCCGAGACCACCATCGGCCGGGACACCGAGTGCGACTTCTCGATTCCGGACGACCAGGTCAGCAAGATCCACTGCCGCATCCGGGTGGAAGGATCGGTGGCCACCATCGTCGACGCGGGCAGCCGCAACGGCACCTGCGTGAACGGACGGCGCCTGCTTCCCAACGTGGCGCAACGTCTCAAGGCCCTGGACGAGGTCGAGGTCGGGAACCATCGCCTCCTTTTGATCACCGGGCGCTTCCGAGGCAAGCCGAAGCCGGTTGCCGAGTAGCCTCGCCCGGCAGGCCATCCCTCCATTCAGGCATCGCGCCGTCTTGACAGTTCCCGCGCTTCGGCGTAGATACGCGCCCGTCGAAAGCCGCTCGTCCCGCTCGGTTGGATGCCGCTTCCCGGCCGGCTCGCGCCGGGTCGGTCCCGGTTGCTATGGAGCCGCGCCGGCCTCTTCGTGATGCAGCCATCGCCTTCGCATCGACTGCATGTCGCGTTTCTGCTCCTGCTGGTGCTCCTGGCCAGGGTGCCGGATCTCTTCTATCACTACCAGGACTGGGACGAAGCGGCGATGATGTCGCAGGCCTGGGCCATGACGCGCGGACAGGTCCTGTATCGCGACACCTTCCAGATCCACCCTATCCTCAATTTCGCCATCTTCTACCCCTTTTTCGCGCTGCTTCCATCCGACGCCGCGGCGCACGCCATCAAGCTCTTCAATCTTCTCCTGGCCGTGGGAGTCGTGGTGTCGATCTATGCGATAGGGCGCCGCTGGACAGGCGATTCCCTGATGTCGCTGTTGGCGGCGTCGCTCGCGGCCCAGTACCTGGGAAGGCGCTGGGGCCTCAGCTCGTACGGGGAGTTCTATTTCCTTCTTCCGATCCTGGCGACCGTAGGGTTTCTGTTTTTAAGGCCCCGGTCGCGCACGACGCTCGCGGCAGTCGGTGCGCTGTGGGCGACGGCTTTCTTCATCAAGCAGATGGCGCTGTTCGACGCCGCCGGCCTGATGCTCGCCTTCTTTCTCTTCGATCGGGAAAAGCCCGTCGGGAAGGTACGGGCCGCCTCCTGGATGATCCTGGGTGCCGCCACCGCCGCGGGAGCGGTGGCTCTCTGGCTCGCGGGACACGGCATCTTCTTCCTTGCCATGCGCGAGACGATCCTCGGTCCCGCTGGCCATTACGTGCGCTCCGCGGCGGCCGGAGAGGCATTGCCATCGCCTCAGGCAGAGATGGTGAGCGATCCCTACCGACGGGTGGCGGCATTGCTCGTGGCTGCGCTCGCCGTTGCCATCCTGGCGTGGGCCGCGTGGCGCAGCCGGCGACGTGCACAACCTGAGGAACAAGAGGACCAGAATCCCCGGCGCCGGCTTCTCCGGGTCCTCGGAATCTGGCTGGCCGCGGACCTCCTCGGGTTGGTGTCGGTGGCAAAGTTCTACCCGCACTACCTGATCCAGCTCCTGCCTGCTCTGACCCTGCTCGCCGCCTATCCGGTGGTCCGCCTGCGCTCGCCGCTGAAAAGGGCGCTGGTGGTCCTCTTGCTGGTGATGATTCTTGGGGGGACGGGATTCGTCTTTGCAAGGACGATGATCAAGGATCGGGGCGAGCCCCGACGGGTGCGGGATTCGCGCGATGTCGCCGCGCTGGTTCGCGCCATGAGCGGCCCCGAGGACCGGATCTTCCTGTACCGCTTTCGCGGGCTCGACGTCTTCTATCTCGCGCAGCGTCTCTCGAGCAACGGCATCTACATGTTCATCGACATGTTTCCCGAGCACATCAATGACCCGCGGGTCGCCTCCGAGCGCCAGCGAATGCTGCTGGAGCGGCCGCCGCGCCTGATCGTTACCGATCCCGGGGGCCCTCTCCTGGGATGCAACAGCGCCGAGCCATTCTTCGACAAACTCCTGAGAGAGCGCTACTGCCTGCGGGAACGGCGCGCGTTCGTCGAGATCCACGAGCTATGCAACCCTGCACTTCCCTGAGGAGCCTTCCATGAAAGCAATGGTGGTCCGTTCGCCGAAAAACCCTCTGGTTCTCGAGGAGCGCGAAGCGCTTCGTCCCGGTCCCGGCCAGGTTCGCATCAAGGTGCACGCCTGCGGCGTCTGTCACAGCGATCAGCTGGTCACCGACGGTCTCTGGCCCGGCCTCACTTTCCCGAGGATTCCCGGCCATGAGGTGGCCGGGATCGTGGACGCGGTGGGTGAAGGCGCTATCCGGTTCAAGCCGGGCGACCGGGTGGGGGTCGGCTGGTACGGCGGCCACGACGGGACCTGTGATCCCTGCCGCCGGGGCCGCTTCCTTCACTGTCAGAACGGCAGGATCACGGGAATCTCTTTCGATGGCGGCTACCAGGAGCAGATCGTCGTCCCGGAGCCGGCCGTGGCGCCCATCCCCGACGGCATGGACCTGGCCGAGGCGGCCCCGCTCCTGTGCGCCGGAGTGACCACCTTCAACGCGCTCCGGAATTCTCCCGCGCGGCCAGGCGATCTGGTCGCGGTCCAGGGGCTCGGCGGACTGGGCCACCTGGGCGTGCAATATGCGCGCGCCATGGGCTTCGAGACCGCCGCCATCTCCCGCGGCCGCGACAAGGAAGACTTCGCGCGGCAGCTGGGAGCGACCCATTACTTCGATTCGGATCGCGCCGATTTCGCGGAAGCCATGGGCAAGCTCGGCGGCGCCCGCGTGATCCTGGCGACCGCGCCCCACGCCAAGGCGATCTCGGCGCTCGTCCCCGCCCTCGGGCTCGATGGATGCCTGCTGGTGGTGGCGGCCCCCTTCGAGCCGATACAGGTCTCGGCGCTGGATCTGATCGGCCGCGACGCGCGCATCCAGGGATGGGCCTCGGGAACGGCGGCCGACTCGGCCGACGCGATGGCGTTCGCGCAGGCGCATGAGATCCGGCCGATGATCGAGAAGTTCCCGCTGCCCGAGGCGGGCAAGGCGGTCGAGGCGATGATGAAGGGGACGGTGCGCTTCCGCGCCGTGCTGGAGGTGGCGCGCCGTTAGGCGCCGTGGTGGTCGCCGGCAGTCTGTTCGGTCCGGCTAATTCAGTCGGTCCCGCAAGGGAAGATCCTGCGGCACTCGCCGCTCAGGTAGGACTCGGCCAAATCCCGGATCAGCTCGCTCACGCTCGCCGGTGCGCATTCCATGCCTGCCGCTACTTCGCAGCTGGTCTGCAGGCGCGAGCCGCAGACGTTCAAGGCCAGCACGGCCAGCGTCTTCAACGTCCGCTTCCCGCAGTCGGACGGAGGGGCAGGAGCGAGCGCCTCGCAGGGGCTGCCGTCCTCGATTCCCAGATCGAGCATCATCGACTGCGCGCAGGGGAGCACTGCTTCGGCGAAATCGGGGACGTCAGGTCCTCCCGCCGCGGACTCGGGAAGCTCCGGCGCGTCGCCGAGAAGAATCGAGCACTGGCGCGACCAGGCGCCCGGCCCCAGCGGATCGGGAGAGCAGGGGGGCGAATACTCGACGTAGAGCACCGGTCGGTTCGCTTCGTCGGCGGTCTCGCGCGAATCGAAGCGCTTCACCGTGGTGGGGCGCGATTCGTCGCCCACCAGGATCCATCCGAAGTTGGCGTCAGGATGGTCCAGCCATGACTGCACCTCGGCGACCATCGCCTCGTTGGTCTCCCACAGATAGAGCCCCGGCTGGTCCACCGTTGCGGTCGCGATGATCGCCGCGTCGAAGTCGCCGCCCGGCTGGGTCCAGAGAGTCTGTTCGTAGAAGCGGTGCAGCCAGGTGGCGTCTCCGTCGGTCGACGGCGCACCGGCGCCGCCGGATGAGACCGACGTTCCTTCGCCCCAGTCGGCGATCACGCGCCGGATGCTGACGGCCGCCGGCCCTGAGTTGGTGGCCGACAGGTTCAGCGACAGGACGGCTTTCTTCACGGTGGAGCCGGGGGGAATCAGCGCGACGTCGAAGGCGAGAAGGGCGCGCCGAATCGAATCGGCGCTCGAGCCGATCCGCCCCGAAAAAATTGCGGGACCCGCCCCATTGGCGAGCGCGCCGTTTGCGTTCTGGATCAGCGTGGCATCCTTCTTGGGCCGCAGCAGGATGATCTCGGAGAAGCCGGGCGTCGTCCCCAGAAACTGGGCCAGGAGGAATGCGGCGCAGCCGACTCCGCGCCGGAAGTTGCTGCGTCTTCGCGCCTTCTGAGTGTCGCTCATCGCCTGGCTCCTCCTCAACAATCTCCACCCCGTCCGGCCGCGGGTCAAATTTCGTCTCCCGCGGTTATCTCCGATACGCACGCCAATCCATCAATGCACGTTCCGTGCCCCGTGGCACCCAACTTGCTCGACACGAAAATGACGGTGCCGGCGGATGCGCACGGCGACCGTCGCGGCGATACGAGAGCGACACTTTGCCGGGCCCGGCGCGCTCACCGGATCTGGCGAGGGGGGGAACATGGGGATCCAAAAACTGCTCACCAAGTTGGCTGGCCTTGCGATCGCGGCGGCGCTGCTGCCGCTGCCGGCGGCGGCCGACACTGTCACGCTGAATCCCGTCAAGGACAATACACTCTACGAGCCGATCGCCCAGGATGCGTGCGCCGACAAGAGCGACGGAGCCGGCCCGACTTTTTTCACCGGCAAGGTCCACGATGCGGACGCCGATTGCACCACCGGAGTGCGGATTGCCGTCCGACGGGGGGTGCTCGCCTTCAACGTCGCGGGAAACATCCCGGCGGGCTCGGTCATCAACAGCGCCCAGCTCATCCTCTACGCCGACAAGGTCAAGCTCACCACCAGTTTCAACGTGAGCCTGAACCGCCTGCTGTCCAACTGGGGCGAGGGGACTTCCAACACCGGGAACTCCCAGCAGGGGCGCGGCGAGCCGCCGACCACCGGCGATGCCACCTGGCATCATACTTTTTACTCGACGCAGTTCTGGTCGCTTCCCGGAGGAGACTACTCGCTGACCGCCAGCGCTACGCGCTCGGTGGGCAACGTCGGCTTCTACACCTGGGGCTCCACTTCAGGCATGGTGGCCGACGTGCAATCGTGGTTGAATACGCCGTCCCAGAACTACGGCTGGATCGTGATCGGCACGGAGTCGGTCGTCGACACCAGCAAGCGCTTCGCCACGCGTGAGAACACCGGAACAACCGGCGGCGTCACCTGGAAGCCGCGCCTGATTATCGACTACACGCCGCAGGTAGCGACCGGCGGCTGCTGCCAGGGCGCGTCCTGCTCGCTGCAGACGCAGACGGGCTGCCTGTCCCTCGGCGGCCTCTTTCAGGGGAACGGCACCTCCTGCTCCCCCAATCCCTGCTTCATCGCCACCGGCGCCTGCTGCGCCCCCAACGGCACCTGCAGCGAGGTTTCGCAGAGCAGCTGCACGGGCGCCGGCGGGAGCTACCAGGGCGACGGCACCACCTGCGCCTCCACCTACTGCCCGATCCAGCTCACCCCCTACATGGATGCGCTGCCCATCCCGCCGATCGCCACGCCGGTCACCGGGACGATCGGGGGAGCGGCGACCTACACCCTGACGATGCGCGAGTTCGAGCAGCAGCTGCACAGCCAGCTGCCGCCGACGCGGGTCTGGGGCTACCACGACGGGGTCGCGCCGCTGTGGACCCCGGGCCCCATCATCGTCGCGCGCACCGGCTTCCCGGTGACCGTCAACTGGGTCAACGACATCCGCGACTTCGCGACCAACGTGCCGCGGCGCGACGATCACTACCTCGACGTCGACGTGCAGCAGGATGCGCAAGGCAACGTCTGCATCGACGGCGCCGAGAACCGGGCCAAGGTGGTGCCGCACCTGCACGGCGGCCATGTCCCGGCCGCGGTGGACGGCTACCCGGAATCGACCTTCCTGCCGGGAGATCCTCCCGTTTCCTATACCTATCCGAACGACCAGCAGGCGGGATACATCTGGTTCCACGATCATGCGCTGGGCATCACGCGCCTGAACGTCTACATGGGGCTGGCGGGAGCCTACCTCATCCGCGACTCGGTGGAAGACGCCATCAACCTGCCGGCGGGAGCTTATGAGGTGCCGCTGGTGCTCCAGGACAAGAAGCTGAATCCCGACGGCTCGCTCAAGTATCCCAGCGCCTGGGTGGACCACTTCTTCGGCGACAAGATCATGGTCAACGGGAAGATCTGGCCTTACTTCGACGTCGCCAAGGGGAAGTACCGCTTCAAGCTCTTGAATGGCTCGACCTCGCGCGTCTACACCCTGTCGCTGGTGCCGCCTTCGGGCTCGTTGAACTTCACCGTCATCGGCACGGAAGGAGGTCTGCTGGAAGCGCCGGCGACCGGCGTGGGCTCGCTCACCTTGGGGCCGGGGGAACGCTACGAAGTCGTCGTCGATTTCGCCGGTTTCGCCACCGGCGTAGAGATCTTGCTGCGCAACGATGCGCCGGCGCCGTTCCCCAACGGGACGGTCGACGTGACGCAGGTGATGAAGTTCCGCGTGACCGCCGCCGCCGGCGACACCGACCCGATCCCCGCTACGCTGCGGCCCATCACGCACATCAACCCCGCCTCGGCGGTGATCACCCGCGACCTGCGCCTGAAGCAGTCGGGCACCGACGGCTGCGGCCGCTCCATGTGGGCGATCAACGAGCTGGGCTGGCACGACATTACCGAGTACCCAGAGCTCGGCACGGTTGAGATCTGGAGGTACATCAACGACTCGGGCGTCTCCCATCCGATGCACATGCATCTGGTGATGTTCCAGGTTCTCGATCGCCAGGCCTTCACCAAGGGACCGAACGGCGAGATCATCCCGACCGGCTCGCCGCAAGCCCCCGCGGCGGAGGAAAACGGCTGGAAAGACACCGCCATGGTAGCCCCTGGAGAAATCCTGCGGGTCATCGCGCGATTCGACACCTACAAGGGGCGCTACGCCTACCACTGCCACATCCTGGAGCACGAAGAGCACGAGATGATGCGACAGTTCCAGACCGTCTCGTGCGGCGACGGCGAGCTTGATCCGACGGAGGAGTGCGATCGGGGCGACACCGCGCCGTGGGACGGCTGCTCGGCCGGCTGCGATCTCGAGGAGTATCTGATGCTGGCCGGAGCGCCGCAGGGGGGCGGGGCGCAGTTGGTCGTGGAAGGAAGGACGATCTCCGTGCCCACCGCGGCCGGACAGACGGCCGCGGATGTGGCGGCCGCGCTGGCAGCGGCCATCAACGCCGATCCAACGCTCCAGGCCCTCAAGATCCAGGCGTATGCCGTCGGTGGCAGGGTCATCGTGAACGGCAGCATCGGCCAGGTGACGATGGGAGACCCCGGACTCACCACCCCGTTCTTCCTAAGTGCGTCCGCCGGCCAGCTATGGTGGACGACGGTCCCGGGGGCCACGCGCTACGATCTGGTGCGTGGTGACCTCGCCCTGCTGCAGGCGGGGGCGGGGAATTTCACCACGGCGACCCAGGAGTGCCTGGCCAACAATGCCGCCGGGACTTCCTTCAGCCATGCGGCGCTGCCCGCCGTCGGGTCCGGGTGGTGGTTCGTCCTGCGGGCGGGCACCGTTTCCAATGCCGGCAGCTATGACGACGGCTCTGCCGGTCTGGTCGGATCGCGCGATGCGGAGATAGACGCCGCCGCGGCGGCCTGCCCGTAGATCGACGCGCAGGCGCGGATCGTCCTGAATCCGGCGGCCCGGCTCTCCTCCTCGGGGGGCCGGGCCGCCGCGTCAGCGGTGCGATCCGCCGGCCGCCGTCCTCGCGTTTGACACCCTCCTCACTCGCCGATCATACTGCCCGCCCATCCGATCGCTGCCGGGCCGGGGCCTGGCGCTTTCAGCCGATCGAGCCGATACCGGACTCGTTTTCCGGGAGGACTCCTCGAGAATGCTGTGGCGGCGATGCGGCGCAACGGCTCTCGCGGTATCAATGGCGCTCCTGTGCGCCGGTATGGGGACCGTCCGGGCGCAGGATTCCTCCGGCGGTGGAGCGACCGCGGCCGGCGCAGCCGCCGGCGATGCTCCGGCGGCGAAGGGGGCGCGTGCCAACAGGCCCCGCCTCGCCCTGGTCATGAGCGGAGGAGGAGCCCGGGGAGCCGCCCACATCGGCGTCCTGCGCGTCCTGGAAGAGCTGCACGTCCATCCCGACCTGATCGTCGGGACGAGCATGGGATCGATCATCGGCGGCCTCTACGCCGCCGGCTACTCCCCCGACCAGCTCGAGGAGCTGCTCAAGTCCACCGACTGGAAGGATGTTTTCGTCGATGCCGTGGAGCGGCGCGACCGCTCCTTCCGGCGCAAGGGGGACGATGCAACCTTCCTGATTCCCGGCAAGCTCCGCTTCAAAGGGTTTCGTCCCTACATCCCGCCGTCGATCTTCGGAGGGCAGCAGCTGGAGCTTCTCCTGCGCTCGCTGGAGATGGCCGTCCAGACGTCGCCCAGCTTCGACGACTTCCCTATCCCGTACCGTGCCGTGGCGCTCGATCTGGGAAGCGGCGAGGCGGTGATCCTCGACAAGGGGAGCCTCGCCACCGCGATGCGCGCCAGCATGTCGGTCCCCGGGATGTTCTCGCCGGTCAAGCTGGACGGCAAGCTGCTGGTGGACGGCGGCGAGGTGGCCAACCTGCCGATCGGCATCGCCCAGTCGCTCGGGGCGCAGTCGATCATTGCCGTCGACATCACCAGCCCGCTGATCACCAGCGAGGAGATCGACACCCTGTTCTCGGTGATGAACCAGTGGAGCAGCTTCTCGGCCGTGGCCAACCGCGTGGCCGACATCAAGAAGCTGCGCCCCGGCGACGTTTTGATCACCCCCGAACTGAAGGACATCGGCTTCATCAGCTTCGACAAGGTCAACGATGCGATGGCCATCGGCGAGCAATCGGCCCGTGCCGTCACGGAGGGCCTGAAGCGCTTCTCGGCGCCGCCGGCGGAGTGGGACGAGTTCGTGAAGCACCACCGGCGCCGCAACGTCGAGAAAGTGAAGGTGGACGAGGTGACCTTCACCAATTCCAGCTGGGTCAACGACCGCATCATCGACCGCCGCCTGAGGATCCCGGAGGGCAAGTCGGTCGACATCGACGATTTCAACAACGAGGTGATGCGTCTCTACGGGCTCGACTACTTTGGTCTCATCCGGCCCACCTACATCCGGCAGGATGGGAAAGGGACCATCAACCTGGACATCCCCGCCAAGCCCTACGGTCGCAACAGCCTGCAGTTCGGCGCCAGCTTCTGGGACGACTTCCATGGCGACGCCAACTACACCTTTTCGTTCCGCCACCTGCTGATTGCGGCCAATCGCCGAGGCGGTGAATGGGAGAACGTCGCGCAGATCGGTCAGACGCGGCTGCTGCGCACCTCTTTCTACCAGCCGATCGATTACAAGATGCGCTGGTTCGTCTCTCCCACGGCGGAGACGAAGCGCGATTACGTCTACCTGTGGGCGGACGGCGATCGGGTGAGCGAGGAGAGCATCTCCACCCTGGGCGGGAGCCTGGACGTCGGCCGGGTCATCGGTGACAACTGGGAGGTGCGCCTGGGCGCCTTCTACGCTCACAATACGACGAGCACCTCTATCGGCCCGAACATCTTCGTCGGCGATGAGGACGAGCGCGATGGGGGAGGCCAGTTCAAGCTCAACGTCGACTCGCGCGACAGCACCGTCTTCCCGCGCCACGGGGCGGAGGTCCACGGCTTCTATCGCCACTCGACGGAGTCGATGGGAGCGGATGCCGACCGGGACCTGGCACGGTTGGACGCCAGCCTGGCCCTGACCCTCGGGCGGGTGACCGTGGTGCCCTCCTTCAGCGGCCAGACCCTGGTCACGGGACCCGTCTCGTTCATCTCGTCCTGCGCGCTGGGAGGCTTTCTGAACCTTTCAGGGCTGGGGTTCGGCGAGCTGCGGGCGGAGCGCTGCGTGGTGGGCCGCGCCATCTCGTATGTGCAGCTGACGCGCTTCGATCTCGGGCCGCTCACCTCGGCCGTCTATGGCGGGATTTCGTTCGAGGCAGGCAATGCCTACTTCCGCGACGACCCGGTCACCTGGCAATCGCTGACCATGGGAGGCTCGCTCTTCTTCGGGGCCCAGACGCCGCTCGGCCCCGCCTTCTTCGCCTGGGGCACGACCGAAACTGGCGAACACAAAGTCTACTTTGTAATTGGTGACCGCTTCTGAGTGTCGCGTCTCAGAACTGTCACGGCATTCGGCGGTCGATGCATCCCGGCTCGCGGCGTTGCGTCTCGCTTGCGGACCGCTCTGGGTACGCGGCGCTTCGACGCGCCTTGCGATCCGGCAATCATAAGTACATCTGATGGGTGACCACGTGTCAGGGGATCAGGGGCGGCGGCGGTTCATGCTCCACTGCAGGGCAGGGGGCGTGACCAGGGTGGTCACGATCACCATCACGACCAGCGCCGAATACTCCGCCGCATCGATGATCCGGCTGCCCGCGATCGACAACCCCATTCCGATGTTGGCGAAGATGAGCCCGACCTCTCCCCGCGGGATCATCCCGATGCCGACCGACAGCCGATCGTAACCCTTGCCGAGCACGCCCAGCCCGCAAAGCTGCTTGCCCAGGATGGCGGCCAGGGTCAGCACGGCGGCGAAGAGAACGACCTCCCGCCGGGCGAAGGCGGACAGGTCGGTGTTCATGCCCATCAGAACGAAGAAGATCGGCGACAGGAACGACGAGATCGGCTCGATCAGCTGGGCCAGGGAGTGCTCTCCCTTCTTCCGGAAATCGCGATAGTGCAGCTCCTCCAGGACCAGCCCCGCCGCGAAGGCGCCGACGATGGGGGCCAGTCCCACCAGGCTCGCCAGCCATGAAAGTAGGAAGCAGAACGCGAGGCCGACTGCGAGCAGAACGCCGCGCGCGTTCAGCCTCGAGGCGAGATTAAACAGGCGCGGCGCCAACATCGAGCCGAGAACCAGCGCGCCCACGAGAAAGCCCGCCGCCTTCAGGACGATCAGCCCTATCGAGCCCGCCGAAAGGGTACCGCCGGCATCGGTCGCCGTGATGACCCCGGTCACCACGGCCAGGATGACCAGGCCGAGCACGTCGTCGATGACCGCGGCCCCCAGGATGATGCGCGCCTCCGGGGTCTGGCTCCGGTTCATGTCCTGCAGGACCCGGGCGGTGATCCCGACGCTGGTCGCGCACAGCGTCGCCCCCAGGAACGCCCAGACGTAGGGACCCGCCTGCGGCAGAAAGACCCTGCCCACCCCGAAGCCCAGCGCCATCGGCGTGACCACGCCGATCACCGCGACGAGCAAGGAGGAAGCCCCCACCTTCATCATGTCTCCGACCGTCGATTCCAGCCCCACCTCGAACAACAGCAGGAGCACTCCCAATCCGGCGAGCAGCTCGATGGCCGGGCTGGTCTTGATCGGCTCGAACAGGGTCACGCCTATTCCGGAGAGATTCCCGAGGAGGACGCCCACTGCCAGCTCTCCAAGGACGGCCGGCTGCCCGACCCGCGCGGCGAGATCGCCGGCCAGCTTGGCTGCCACCAGGATGATGACCAGGAGAAGGAGTGCGGGGGCGACGGGGTCCGAGTGGCCTGCCGATGCCCAGGCATCGCTGCCCGCGACGGCGACGGACACGAGCGTCGCGCCGGCGATCCATCTTCCCGACCGGCTGGATCTCGAAGGTGTGGGATCGGGCATAAGTTCCCGGGAACGCGTCGTGGAAACGGAGTGCCGGGACTGAAGCACAATGACGTAGTGTCTCAGGTCGGCCGATCCGTCGCAAGCGCGGGTTGCAGGACATCGGTCAAGCGACGGCGGGCGTGACAAGAGGGGAAGCGCCCTTGCGGACACGAGGGTCGAGGACCGGACGGCTCCTTGGAGCTGCGCTACTTGGTGCTGCGCTGGACCGCCTGGGCAGGGTGATGGTTATACGAATCGAGACGTGAAGGACCGTCCAGATCGCGGATGAAGCGGTCGCCCCAGGCGCTGACCGAGTGTTGTCGGATGCGCGTCAGCAGCGCGCGATGCCGTTCGCGCCGCTCCTCCAGCGGCATCGACAGCGCCTGCGCGAGGCCGTCGGCCACGCTGCTGGGAACGAAGGGATTGACGATGAGGGCCTCGGGGAGCTGGCGCGCCGCGCCGGCGCAGCGGCTCAGGATCAGGACGCCAGGGGATTCGGGGTTCTGCGCGGCGGCGTATTCCATCGCCACCAGGTTCATGCCGTCGCGCAGGGGAGTCACCAGTCCCACGTCCGCCTCGCGGTAGAACCGGGCCAGCTCCGGGCGGGGGTAGGTCTTGTACAAGTAGCGGATCGGGACCCAGTCGTGGCTGGCCATTTCGCCGTTCACCCGTCCCACCAGCGCCTCGATCTTGCGCTTCTCCTCCTGGTACTGCATTGCTGCCGTCCGGCTCGGGGCGGCGATCTGGATGAACGAGACCTTCTTTTTCCACTGCGGATAATCCTTCAGGAACCTCTCGTAGGCCCGGACCCGATCCGGGATCCCTTTGGTGTAGTCGAGCCGATCGACGCCCAGGATCAGGCGGCGCCCGCGGACCACCTTTCCCAGCACGCCGCGCCGCGGCCGCTCTCCGGAAGCCTGGCCGGAGGCCGGGGCGAAGTCGTCCGCGTTGATGCCCACCGGGTAGACCCCGACCCGCTGCCTGCGCCCCTCGAAGGAAAGGTGGCGCTCGTCCCAGCGGGCGCCCAGCTCCTGCCGGCAGCAGTAGAGGTAGTTGTCCCGGTACCCTTCCGTCTGGAACCCGATCACGTCGTACTCCAGCAGCGCCTCCAGGAAGCCGCGCGGGTCCGGCAGCACCTGCCAGAGCTCGAGCGCCGGGAAGGGGATGTGCAGGAAGAAGCCCAACCGGCCGCGCCATCCGAGGCGCCGCAGCTCCCTGCCCAGCGGGATGAGATGGTAATCGTGCACCCAGACGCGGTCGTCATCGCGCACAAGCGGCCGCAGCGTCTGGGCCAGCCTGTGCTGCAGACGGCGGTAGGCCTCCTGCTCGCGATCCTCGATCCGCGCGCGATCCTGGAAGGAATGGAACAGGGGCCACAGCACCATGTTGCAGAAGCCGTGGTAGTAATCGTCCACTTCCCCCTGCGTGAAGGGGATGCCGAGCAGCTCGGTATCGCGCAGGGTGAAGCGCGACACGTTGCCGAGCTGCTTGCGCGGCTCGATCCTGCCGTTCCAGCCGACCCACAGGCTCCCGGGACGCGAGCGCAGGGCCGTGAACAGGGCCGAGGCAAGCCCTCCCGCCGGGATATCGAGCTCCCCTATCTGGCCGCTGGGCACCGGGATCGGGATGCGGTTGGAGACCACGACGAGGCGGCTCATGAGCGGATTCCCACGGGAGGATCCGTGGCGATCGCCTGCCGCCACATTCTGAGGAAGCCGCTGATCGCTTCGCAGGAGAGGATCCGGCCGGTGGCCATGGAGGGACGATCGGCGGAGCCGACGCGCACGCCGAAGCCGCTCCCGAACAGCTCGCGGAAGGCGTCCTCGTCGGTCCAGTCGTCTCCCACGTGAACGGCCAGGGTCCCGGTGGGGCACAGTGCCAGAATCTCACGGACGGCCGTCCCCTTGTCGCGACCCGCGGCGCGCGCCTCCTGCCCCCCGTTGACCGGCGCGAAGCTCAAGAAGGATCGCGCGGCGGGCAGTGTGCTCCACAGCTCCCGCCACGACGCCTCCAGCGCGTGCGCCCTGGAAGCATCCAACCCGCGCGTGTGCAGGACCAGGGAGGTGCGCTTGCGCTCCAGGTAACGCGACAATCCAGTGGATTCCGCCGCCGTGAAGGCCTCACGCAGCATCGCCTCGCTGTCGGGAGGAAGGGGATGATGGATCGTCGTGCTTTCCCGGTAGCGGGTTTCCCAGCCGCTCTCCCCGACCAGATGGACCGGCAGCTCCCCGAGGAATCCGGTGAGCTGCTCGATCGGCCTGCCCGAGAGAATCCCGACCTGGCAGCGCGATGCCGAGGAAAGCTCCTTCAGGAGCTCCACGATCCCGGGCATGGGGACGGCGGATGCGCGCTCCACACGGAAAGGAGCGAGGGTACCGTCGTAGTCGAGCAGCAGCAGCCGGTAATCCGCCGAGACGACGCGCTCCCAGAAATCGGGAGGCAGCTGGAGGAAGGTGGGGCGCGACGCCGGCGTCGTCATTGGATCTCAATCTGATCGCGGGCGCCAGCTCGCAGGGCCAGCATCATCGTCAGGTATTCCCGCAGGTGGCGGGTGAGCAGGAAGTTCTCGCGCACGAAGCGCCGCCCCTTCAGCCCCATCGAGGCGCGCAGCCGCGGGCGGCTCAACAGGTAGCGGATGCGGAATGCCGCCCCTTCCGGCGTGTTCACCAGGAAGCCGGTGTGGCCGTTGACCACCTGCAGCACGATGCCGCCGGTCTCCCCGCCGATCACCGGGCGCTCCTTCCATAGCGCCTCGGTCACCGTGAGACCGAAGCCTTCCTTGATTGATTTCTGCAGCACGATGTCGGCGCGGCGCTGCAGGGCGTTGATGGTGCGGTGCGCGTCGGAGGGGAGCAGCAGGAGGTGGATGTCGGGATCGCCGCCCGCCTCCTCGCGCACCGCAGCCAGGACCGCCTCCCCTTCCGGATCGTCGTCGGCGGTGCCTCCCGCCATGACGAGCTGGATGGGGACATGCTTGCGCGTCAGCCGGTAGGCGCGTACCACGCCCACCGGGTCCTTGAAGCGGTCGAAGCGCGAGACCTGCAGGACCATCGGCCGCTCGGGATCGACCTTGAACTTCTGCGCGGTGAGGGCCACCTCGGCCGGCTCCAGCGGCATGTTCTTCTCGCTGAGCGGATCGATGCTGGGATGGATCAGGTATTGCGGGTGCCCCAGCGGCTGCGCGAAGGCGGCCAGCGAGAAGACGCTGGCGTCGTAAAGCCGCACGAACTCGCGCAGGTATTTCCAGATGGCCCGGTCGGGCCGGCTCACGTCGATGTGGCAGCGCCAGATCCACTTCCCCTTGCGCCCCTCGAAGAAGCGGATGAAGGCCGCGGGCTGCGGATCGTGGATGAGCACGAAATCGGCCTCTTTCAGCTTGGGGGCGAGCCTCTCGGCGTTGCGGCGATTGACCTCGAGATAGGCGTCCAGGAGCTTCGAGTTGATCTCCACCGGAGCGCCCTGCAGCCCGTTGTGGAAGCGCTTGGTGACCGAGAAGAACTCCGGATTGCCTTCGACGATCTCCCAGGAGGCGTCGATCCCCAGCTCGCGCTTCAGGGGGACCAGGCGGCTCAGGATCTCGGCCACCCCGCCGCCGGTCGCGGTGGAGTTCACGTGCACCACCCGGGCCCCCTTGAGGGGGCGGGCCACCTGGCGCAGATGATGGATGACCTCGGCGCCCGCCGCTTCGCCATAGGCTTCCAGAGGCGGCATCATCGCGGCTTCTCCTTCTCGGTGAGATCCTTCAGCGCCCGGCCGAGCCGCAGGCGCAGCTCCATGAGCGACCAGAGGTGGAAGTCGATCCCCGCGAGACGCTCGCGGTAGATGTCGTAATCGGGGCCCCACCCTTCCAGCCAGACGGAGAAATCGTCCTGCAGCAGCGGCGGGCGCAGGCGCGCGTCGACGAAGTGGACGAAGATGCTGCCCGAGGGAAGGTGCGGAGCGCGCGCCGCCAGCTCTTCGGGCGTGGCGGCCTCGATGCCGGTCTCCAGCGTTACGCGCTGCGAGCGCAGGAAGAAGAACTCGTGCCCCGGCTGGACCGAGGGGACGTAGGGGATCTCGGCCAGCCGGTCCTCGATGATGTCGAGAATCTGCTGCCGCACCAGCTCGGTGTCGCCCGTTCCCGGAAGATCGATCCCTCCCAGCCTCTCGGCCAGGACGTTGTCGTGCAGATGGCGGCGGGCCCACAGCGCGAAATCGTTGCGGTACTCGGGATCGTCGAAGGCGGGCCGCAGCAGGCTCTCGTAGCAGTGGTGCGCGATGCTCTGCGCCGGGACCTCGGCGATCCAGTCGCGCAGCTCCCGCAGATTATGGGCGCTGCGTCCCAGCGACAGAATCGTGAGGGCGCAATCTTTGAAACGGAAGGGGGCCGGTCGCTTCGTCATGTCCTCCCCGCGAGGGCGGAATACTGCTGAAGAGGCCAACCGTGACGTGAATCAGACAGACATACCTTCTGACCGGGTAACTCATGATAGACCAGCCTTCTCGGGAAACCGAATCCCTCAGAAAAAATACTGAAGACGGATTCAGCGGGCGGGGTTGATGCTGCGGCGGAGATCCACCAGGGCCTGGTCGAAGGCATCGACGCGGATGAAGCCGCGGCGGGGGAATTCGAGGTCGGCGAGGACGTAGAGGGTCGAGGTCATGAAGATCGCGAAAGTCAGCGTATGGTCCAGCTGCGGCCGCTCCCGGCCATGCTGAAGCCGACCAGCAGCGCGCTGGCCAGCGCCAGTATAGACCCAGCCTCAGTAGGCCGTGCCGATGGTGTTGGCTTCCCCCACGATCAGGTGCCGCCGGACTTCGAATCGCTCGGCGGCAATGAGAAGCTGAAGGCCAGCAACAGGCCGAGCAGCCCGTAGACCGCTCCTTCCACCGCGCCAATCCACTTCGACTCGCCGCGCGAGATGCGCCGCAGCCCCAGGCAGCGTCCCACCTCCAGCAGGCCGAAGATCGCCGCGAGGAAGCCCGCCGCCGGGATCAGCAACCCCGGAGCGAAGGAGCTCATGCCGAGACCGTCAATTCCTCTAGTACTTCACCATGTAGTTCTTGGCTTCCAGGCAGACGCTGAAGGCCTTCTTGAAATTGTCCATCTGCTCGGCGGTGGCGGCCTGCGCCTGCTCTCCCTGGGCCTTGGCCTGCTCGGTCGCCTGCTTCTGACCCTTCTTCGCCTTGCGCCGGCCGGCGACCACGCCTGCCGCCGCGCCGTAGGCGGCTCCCTCGCCGGCGTCGTCGCTGGCGATCTCGCCGATCAGTGCTCCGGCAGCCGCGCCCTTGACCGCTCCCGCCGCTCCGGCGCCTTTGCCCGCCTGCTGCGCCTGCTTCTGCGCCTCGGCGGATTGCTGCTGTTGCTGCTGGGCCTGCTTTTGCAGCTGGAACGGGTCGGTGCCTGTGTTGGTGACGGCGTACTGGTAGCAGGCCGATTCGTCCTCGGACTGCTGGCTGGGAGTCTGCCCCTTGTTGGGGAAGGCGTAGACGTTCAGCGTGGCGGCCAGGGTTTTCTGGCCCGACGGCGGCGCGGGCTGGCTCTGGGCGAAAGCGAGCGGCGCCACGGAGGCGGAGATCAGGACGAGTGCGGCGACGATCTGTCTCTTCATGGGATGCTTCTCCGTTGATTTCATTTCAGGATGACTCAGCGCGTGGAGGTCGGGGTGCAGGCGCCGAAGACGGTGACGCTGATCCCTTCCCGGGCCACGGCGACCGATAGCAGGCCCGTCGCCTCGGAAACCACGAAGCTGAAGGCCCTTCCTTTCTCGTATCCCTGCATGACGAGGTTGCCGTCCTCGCGCGTCATCGAGACGATTGGGGTGCTGCGGTTCTCGCCGCTCGCTCGCGTGGTGCTCAGCCGCTTCCCCTTGAGATCGATTTCGATGAATTGCGGGATGTTCAGCTCCATGGGAGACCCGATGACGCAATCCCCGGTTTCCCCGCACTTGATGACGGTCGAAGCCGAGCACAGCATGCGATCGGCTCCGGCGAGGTTGTCGCACAGCGCCGGCGCCGCTCCGAGCAGCATGAAGAGCCCCACCCCGACCCACGCCTTCCGCAACATGGCAATCCTCCTCGATGAGAAGCCCGATCCGTCGGCGCAGGGCCTTGGCTGGTCGTGCCGGAACTCGGGCGATGTGTCCAAAGGATCCTCTTGTCCGTCGATTGCGGCAAGTCGCATCCCGGGATCACTCCTTGTCGACGGGAGAAGGGAACGACGGGCTGGACGTTGAGGATATTGCGGGCGAGTCTGCGCGCCGGAGCCGCGGGATGCCGCCGCAGCTCCGGCCGCCGACGATGAATCCTTCCTTACTTACTTGTCTTCCGCGACGTCGATCGCCAGCGCCTGGGTCTTGGTGATCACGATGGTGTCGCCCGGCGCCACGTCCTTGAGATAGCTCTTCTTCGCCACGCGGCGATTGATGATCCGGCCATCGGTCGTCTTCACGGTAATTGCCGGGGTGTCGGGCTCGACGGACACCACGGTGACGGTCATCGTGTCCTGGGTGCCGGCAACGCCGCCCGGCTTGGCGCCCGGAATGCTGCCGGTGACGCCGGCCTGCGACTCGGCGGGGACGACCTCGCCCGGCTTCTTCAGCTCGAAGGCCACCTCTTCGTAATACTTCGCGGTGACCTTGTCGCCGACCTTCATGTTGTCGAAGCGCTGGACCGACTCATCGACATAGAAAGTCACCTCGTTTCCCTTGGGTCCCTTCAGGGTTACGAGCCGGTTCGTCTTGTCGATCGACTCGACCGTCGCCTTGATCGTCACCTTGTCGCTGAGGGTGATCGGCTTGGCGGGCTTCTTGTCGTCGCCCGCGAGCGTCACGCTCAGCGCCGCCAGGAACAACCCCAGCACCAGCGCCGTCTTCAACATCCTGCTCATGGAGCTCCTTTCTCCGGGCCGCGCCCGGAAACGTGAGGTGAGTGGGTCCATGCGCCGTTGCCGGCCCGGGGGGAGGCGGCGTCGGTGCTGCGCTTCATGAAGGGCCCGGCCTGCGGATCGTCCGAAGGCCGGGCCCGCTGTTCACGAATCCCGCCCTTCCGCTAGGTGAGGTCCACCACGAGCGGCTCGGTCTTGACGATGATGATCGTGTCGCCGACCTGGACGTTCTGAAGATTGTTCTTGTTCCGGACACGGCGCGTGATCACCGTGCCGTCGGCCGCCTTCACCGTGATCGAAGGAGTGTCCTGATCGATGGCCATGACCGTGACGGGGGCCGTCGCCGGCTTGGCGCCCGGAACCGCGACGCCAGCCTCGTCCGGCTTCTTGAGCTCGAACGCCACCGAATCGTAGTACTTCACGGTGATCTTGTCTCCCACCTTGACCTTGTCGAAGCGATCGCCGACCGACTCGTCGATGTAGTAGGTCATGGCGGCGCTCTTCTCCCCCTTCAGGGTCAAGATACGGTTCGTCTTGTCGACGGCAACGACGCTCGCCTTCATCTCGACCTTCTCGTTCATTCCGATCGGCTTCTTGGCGTCGTCTCCGAAGGTCAGACCAAGGGCCGCCAGAAACAGTCCCAGCGTCAGAGCCGTCTTGATGATTCTGCTCATGAGGAACTCCTTTTCTCCGAGCGCGCTCGGAATCAGACCTGTCCGACTCGCAGGCAGGGAGCGCTCCGTCGAAGCCGAAGGACCGGGTCAACGGCGCCGGGCCGGCCGACGCCCCGCCACAGGCGCCTTCCACCTGTTCGCGGTCACTGCAACGGTAACGGCAGGAGGGCCTCAGGGCAAGGAGTGTGAAGGAAGACCCCTGCTGCGTGGCGATGCGGCGAGGCACGGTCGCGGCAGGGGGAAGCATCGGCTGGACCTCGGGGGTTCGGCGGCCGGCTCTGGAGGTGAGGAGCTCGAAACAGAGCCAATCCAATCAATTATCTCAGCGGCGGCGCGCAAGCTATCACCCCTTCATGGGCTTGTCAATGCAGGAGGATAGGCGGAAAGCGGCGCATCGCCATTGCGGAAGCGGCGGCTTGTGATCCCGACCCTATCTGGAGCAGAATCGAGCGCCCAGTTCGAGTGTCATGTCCAGGGCCGTCGTCCCGGGCCCTTTCCGGCGAAAGCGATCGGCGCGCATGAGTCCTCTCTCACCTTTGGCCGGCAAGCCCGCTCCCCCCGAGATGCTGATCGACCCTTCGCGCCTGGAGCGGGAGTATTACGAGCGTCGCCCCGACTTCGACGATCCCGCCCAGCGCGTCTCGTTCGGGACGAGCGGGCACCGGGGCTCGGCGCTGCGCGGCACATTCAACGAAGGCCACATTCTGGCGATCTCCCAGGCAATCTGCGATTTCAGGCGCAGCCGCGGCACCGACGGGCCGCTCCTGCTGGGTAAGGACACGCACGCCCTGTCGGCCCCGGCGCAGCGCACGGTCCTGGAGGTCCTGGCGGCCAACGGCGTGGAGACGATCCTTCAGGCCGACGACGGCGCAACCCCGACACCGGTCATCTCGCATGCCATCCTGACTCGCAACCGCGGCAGGGAGCCGGGCCTCGCCGACGGCATCATCATCACCCCTTCGCACAACCCGCCGGAAGACGGCGGCATCAAGTACAACCCGCCGAACGGCGGCCCCGCGGGTAGCGAGGAGACCCAGTGGATCCAGGAGCGCGCCAACTCCCTCCTGAAATCCGGGAACCGCGGCGTGCGACGCATGGCGTATGAGGCGGCACTGCGCTCCTCGACGACGCACCTCGAGGATTTCATCCCCCCTTACGTGGAGGATCTGCCGGCTGTCGTGGACCTGGAGGCGATCCGC
>DASTZC010000079.1 GCA_035764505.1 Candidatus Polarisedimenticolia bacterium | reverse complement strand
ATGAAGACTCCAAGCTGGTCCTGGAGACAGTGGCGCGCACCGGCAAGGAAGGGGAGCAGGACAAGGACCTTTTCGAGTTCCAGGCCCAGGGCTTCGAGACCGGAAGCCTCCGTGTGCCGGCGTTTCAGGTCGCCTGGCGGCGGTCGGACGATCCGTCCAGGAGCGGCACGGCCACCTCCGAGCCGGTGCCCGTCGAGATCGTCTCGGTCCTGCGGAGCCCGAAAGATGCCCCGGCGGATCTGAAGCCGCCCGCGGAGATCCCGGCGCCTCCTTTCCCGTGGACCCTGGTGATCCTGGGAGCGGCTGCGCTGCTGGCCCTGATTGCCGGATTGATCTGGTGGAGACGCCGGCGCAAGCCCGCCCCCGTGATCGAGGCCGCCCCGAGCGTGCCGGCCATCCCGGCGCACGAATGGGCCTACCAGGAGCTGCAGCGTCTCCTGGCCGGACCGTTGCTCCGCGCCGGCAAGATCAAGGAGTTCCACGTGGAGCTGGCCGAGATCGTCAAGCGCTACCTGACGCTGCGCTTCGGCTTCGAGACGCTGGAGCGCACCAGCGAGGAAGTCGTCGCCGACCTGACGCGCTTCCGGATTGGCGCGGAGCCGCTGGCCGCGGCGCGCGAGTTCTTCGTCCACACCGACCTGGTCAAGTTCGCCAGGTACCGGCCGGCGGAGGACGAGATCCGGCGCAGCGTCGACCGGGCCTACCGCCTGGTGGATCTGACGAAGCTGGTGGAGACACCGGCGGAAGGCGCGCCTGCTGCCAATCCGGCCGAGGCGCCGGTGCAGAGCGTCGGATGATCTGGCAGCTCAAGTCGCCCCACGCACTCTATCTGCTGCTGGCGCTGCCGGTGCTGCTGGGGCTCTACATCTATCTTCAACGCCGCGGCCGCTCCTCGCTGAAGTACTCCGATCTGAGCTTCTTCGCCCGCATCCGACCCGCCTGGAGCCTGCGGCTGCGCCACCTTCCCTTCGCCCTGCGCATGACCTGCCTGGCGCTGCTGTGCGTGGCGCTGGCGCGTCCGCAGTCGGGCTTCACGGAGGAGGAGATCCTCACCGACGGCATCGACATCGTCGTGGCCCTGGACAACTCGGGGAGCATGGCGGGAGAGGACTTCAAGCCGAAGAACCGGCTGCACGTGGCCAAGGAGACGGTGGCGCGCTTCATCCAGGGGCGGCACAACGATCGCATCGGCCTGGTGACCTTCGCCGAGCGCAGCTACACCCGCTGCCCCCTGACGCTCGATTACGGAGTGCTCATGTCGCTGCTGTCCAATATCCAGCTGGCACCGCGTACGGAGGACGGCACCGCCATCGGCATGGGCCTGGCCACCGCCGTGAACCGCCTCAAAGACTCGCACGCCAAGAGCCGGGTCATCGTTCTGCTGACCGACGGGCGCAACAACCGCGGGGCGATCGATCCGGCCACCGGGGCGGCCCTGGCCCAGGCCCTCGGCATCAAGATCTATACCATCGGCGTCGGTACGCAAGGGGAGGCACCCTATCCGGTGGAAGATCCGGTGTTCGGCAAGCGCTACGTCTACCTGCCCGCCGACATCGACGAGGAGAGCCTCAAGTCGATCGCCTCCTCCACCGACGGCCTCTACTTCCGCGCCACCGACACCCGCAGCCTGATCGAGATCTTCCAGAGAATCGACCGGATGGAGAAGACCACGATGAAGGTGAAGCAGTACACCCGCTTCCGCGAGCTGTTTCCTTTCTTCCTCATCCCGGGAGCGATCGTGTTCCTGGGGGAGGTGATCCTGGCGAACAGCCGCCTGCGGCGTCTGCCCTAGGAGCCGGATATGCCCTTCGCCGAGCCCCGCGCCCTCCTGCTCCTGCTGCTGGTCCCTTTGCTGGGGATCGGCCTCGGGCTGTTGCGCTGGCGCCGCCGGCAGCTGCTGCGCCGCCTGGGACGCGAGGACCTGATCACGATGCTGGTCGCCGCGCCCGGGCCGCTGCGCTGGGCCACCCGCCTGGCGTTGCTTCTGCTCGGGGTGACGTTCCTGTCGTTGGCGCTGGCGCGCCCGCAGTGGGGACGCAAGCTGGAAGAGGTGAGGCGGCGCGGGGTCGACGTCATGATCGCGCTCGACGTCTCCAGCTCCATGCTCGCCGAGGACGTCAAGCCCAGCCGCCTCGCGCGCTCGCGTGAGGAGGTGGCTTCTCTGCTCGACTCCCTGGAGGGGGACCGGGTCGGGCTGGTGGCTTTCGCGGGCGAGGCCTCGGTGGTCTGTCCCTTGACCCTCGATTACGCCGCCGTGAGGGTCTTCCTCGATGTCCTGGATCCCGGCCTGCTGCCGGTCCCGGGGACGGCGGTCGCCGAGGCGATCAAGAAGACGACGGAGGCCTTCGAAAGCAAGGAGCGGCGCTACAAGGTTCTGGTCATCATCACCGACGGGGAGAGCCACGAGGGAAACGCCCTGGCGGCCGCCAAGGAAGCGGCGGGCCAGGGAGTGGTGATTTATACTCTCGGAGCAGGCACCGGGGCCGGCTCTCCCATCCCGGTCCGGGGAGAAAACGGCGCCGTGACCGGCTACAAGCAGGACCGCAAGGGGCGCGTCGTCACCTCCCGGCTGGATCCGGTGAGCCTGGCCGAGATCGCCGAGGCGGCCGGCGGGCGCTACCTGCCGATCACCCCGGAAGGGCGCGAGATCCGCGAGATCCAGGAGCGCATCGCGCGCATGGATCAGCGCGAGATTGGCTCGCGCTTCATCACCACGCGCGAGGAGCAGTACCAGCTGCCGCTGGCCGCCGCCGTCGGCGCGCTGATTCTCGAGGCCGGCATCGGCGCGCGGCTTTTCCCGCGCAGGAGGTCGGGCGTATGAGATCCGCCAGCGAATTCCAACCGTTGACGAAGAGGCGCCTGATCGCCTCCCTGGTCGCCTGCCTCGTGACGGCGGCGCTCGCACGCGGCACGGTTCACGCCGCCTCGGCCCGGTCGCAGAACGAGGAAGGAAACCGGCTCTACCGCCAGAAGCAGTACGACGAGGCGATGAAGAAATACACCGAAGCGCAGATCCAGGCGCCCGATTCGCCGCAGCTCCATTACAACCTGGGGAATGTTCTCTTTCGTCAGGGGGAGGTGGACAAGGCGCGTGAGGAGTACCGCCGCGCCCTGGCGGCGGCGCAAGCCACCCTCGATCCGATGGCGCTGTACAACCTGGGCAATACCTTCTTCAGCCAGCAGCAGTTCCCCGAGGCGATCTCC
>DASTZC010000078.1 GCA_035764505.1 Candidatus Polarisedimenticolia bacterium | reverse complement strand
AAGGAGTACTACCTCAACGAGAAGATCAAGGCGATCCAGCAGGAGCTGGGACGCAAGGACGATCGCGGCAACGAGATCGAAGAGCTCAAGCAGAAGATCGAAGCGGCGAAGATGCCCAAGGAGGCCCTCGACAAGGCGCTGCAGGAGCTCAAGCGTCTGGAGGTCATGCCGCCCGTCAGCGCCGAGGCCACCGTCTCCCGCAACTACCTGGAATGGCTGCTGGCGGTCCCATGGCACAAGAAGACCAAGGAGAACCGCGACATCGAGCGCGCCGAGAAGATCCTCAACGAGGACCACTACGGGCTGGAGAAGATTAAGGAGCGCATCCTGGAGTTCCTGGCGGTCCGAAGGTTGGTGCGCAACGTGAAAAAGGGGTCGATCCTCTGCTTCGTCGGGCCCCCGGGCGTCGGCAAGACCTCGCTGGCCCAGAGCATCGCCAAGGCCACCGGGCGCCGCTTCGTCCGCCTGTCGCTGGGAGGCGTGCGCGACGAGGCGGAGATCCGCGGTCACCGGCGCACCTACATCGGGGCCTTCCCCGGTCAGATCATCCAGATGATGCGCAAGGCGGGGACGAAGAATCCGATCTTCCTGCTGGACGAGGTCGACAAGATGAGCATGGACTTCCGCGGCGACCCCTCCGCGGCCCTGCTGGAGGTCCTGGATCCGGAGCAGAACTCCACCTTCGTGGACCACTACCTCGACACGGAGTTCGACCTGTCGCAGGTCATGTTCATCGCCACCGCGAACGTGTTGCATCCGGTGCCTCCCGCCCTGAAGGACCGCATGGAGGTCATCCGCCTGGCGGGCTACACCCTGAACGAGAAGCTGCGCATCGCCAAACAGTTCCTGGTCGACAAGCAGCTGGTGGCCCACGGCCTCTCCCCCAAGAACATCACCGTCGAGGAGGAGGCGATCCGGGACATCATCGAGAATTACACGCGCGAGGCGGGGGTGCGGAGCCTGGAGCGGGAGATCGCGTCGGTGTGCCGCAAGCTGGCCCGCCGGGTGGTGAAGGAAGGCAAGAGTTACCAGCACGTCGTGAAGCCGGGCGAGCTCCAGGACCTCCTCGGGGTGGCGAAATACCGCCCCAAGGACGCCGACAAGGCGAAACAGAGCGAGGTCGGGGTGGCCACTGGCCTGGCCTGGACCGAGGTCGGCGGTGAGATCCTCATGACGGAGGCCACGCTGATGAAGGGGCGCGGCAAGCTCACCCTGACCGGCAAGCTGGGCGACGTCATGCAGGAGTCGGCCCAGGCCGCCCTCAGCTACATCCGCTCGCGCGCCGAGAAGCTGGGGATTGACGACGAGTTCCAAAAGAAGTATGACATTCACATCCACGTGCCGGAGGGAGCCATCCCGAAGGACGGTCCGTCGGCCGGGATTACCCTGGCCACCGCGCTGGCGTCGCTGCTGACGAAGGTTCCCGTGAGAAAGGACGTGGCGATGACCGGCGAGATTACGCTGCGCGGCCACGTGCTCCCGATCGGCGGCGTCAAGGAAAAGGTCCTGGCGGCGCATCGGCTCGGAATCCGGACGATCATTCTCCCCAGGGACAACGAGAAGGACCTCTCGGAAATCCCTGAAGACATCCAGAAGAGCCTGGAGTTCAAGCTCGTCGAGAGCATGGACGAAGTGCTGGGCATCGCACTGGAGAGGGAGCCCAAAGCGACTCCTCCCGTCGACAACATCGATAAGGGTTTTGAGAAGAGAGTCCCAGACAGCTCCATTCATTAGGTCGTCCTGAAACCCATTTCCCGAACCTAACCGCAGAGGCGCCCCCGCAAGGGGCATCCCGCCGCGAGAATCTCCTCCCGGCATCCGGCCCGCGAGACCCGGGGCGCCCGAGAAAGCGCGGAAGAATTCCGTGAAGATTGTCCAGTGTGACTTTCTGGCGGGCGCGGGCGATCCCGCGGGCTTCCCGCCTCCGGCCCTGCCGGAGGTGGTGTTCATGGGGCGCTCGAACGTCGGGAAATCGAGCTTGCTCAACGCACTCCTGGGCCGGCGCCGCCTGGCCCGGACGGGCGCGACGCCCGGACGGACGCGGCAGATCAACTTCTACCGGGTCAACGACGCGTGTCTGTTCGTGGACCTTCCCGGCTACGGCTTCGCGAAAGTCTCCCGCTCGGAGCGGGAGACGTGGAAGGAGCTGGTGGAGGCCTACCTCCTCCGGCTGCCTCCACCGAGGCTGGCCATACTCCTTGTGGATGCCCGGCACCCTCTGACCACGATGGACCGGGAATTGATCGAGTGGTTGGAAAACCGGCGGCTCCCGTTCGTGGTGGCCGCCACGAAGACCGACAAGCTTTCGAGGAACGAGTTGCAAAAATCCCTTCACCACCACCTTCAGGAACTCCACCGGCCCGAGATCCTGGTACCCTGCTCCGCCCGAACCCGGGAGGGGCTTCCGAGGCTCTGGGCCGCCATCCACGGGAAACTGCATGAAACGACATCCACCACGCACTGAGCGCCACGCCCCCCACAACCCCCGCCCGGTCCGCGAATTCCGCCAGGAGCCAGAGATGGAATCGAACGGGCCGGTCGCCGCCGAGCCCGCCGAAGCGGCGGATGCTCCCCCCAAGGAGCGGCCCCGGCCCGAAGGCGGCGGCCACGGCCCCGCCCTCGGCGAGAAGCTGGACATCACCGCCCTCAAGGAGATGAGCATCACCGAGCTCACCAACATCGCCAAGGATCTCAACGTCGAAGGCGCCACGGCGATGCGCAAGCAGGAGCTCATCTTCAAGATTCTGCAGGCCCAGACGGAGAAAAGCGGCCTGATCTTCGCGGAAGGAGTGCTGGAGTGCCTGCCCGACGGCTTCGGATTCCTGCGGGCGCCCGAGTACAACTATCTGCCCGGGCCGGACGACATCTACGTCTCGCCCTCGCAGATCCGCAAGTTCGACCTGCACACCGGCGACACCATCTCCGGCCAGGTGCGCCCCCCGAAGGAGGGGGAGCGCTACTTCGCCCTGATCAAGGTCGAGGCGGTCAACTTCGAGCATCCCGACGAGTCGAAGGAGAAGGTATTCTTCGACAACCTCACGCCCCTCTACCCGAACGAGAGGCTGCGCCTGGAGACCGCCCGGGACAACGCCTCGGCCCGCGTCATGGACATCCTCACGCCGATCGGCAAGGGGCAGCGCGGCCTGATCGTGGCGGCGCCGCGCACCGGCAAGACGATGCTGCTGCAGAGCATCGCCAACAGCATCAGCCAGAACCATCCCGAAGTGATCCTGATCGTGCTGCTCATCGACGAGCGGCCCGAGGAGGTCACCGACATGCAGCGCTCGGTGAACGGGGAGGTAATCAGCTCCACCTTCGACGAGCCGGCGCAGCGCCACGTGCAGGTGGCCGAGATGGTGATCGAGAAAGCCAAGCGCCTGGTGGAGCACAAGAAGGACGTGGTCATCCTGCTCGACTCGATCACGCGCCTGGCGCGCGCCTACAACACCATCGTGCCGCCCTCGGGCAAGGTCCTCTCGGGCGGCGTGGACGCCAACGCTCTGCAGCGGCCGAAGCGCTTCTTCGGCACCGCCCGGAACATCGAGGAGGGAGGGAGCCTGACCATCATGGCCACCGCCCTGATCGAGACCGGCAGCCGCATGGACGACGTGATCTTCGAGGAGTTCAAGGGGACCGGCAACATGGAGATCCACCTCGACCGCAAGCTGGCCGATCGGCGGGTCTACCCGGCCATCGAGATCACCCGCTCCGGGACGCGCAAGGAGGAGCTGCTTCTGTCCAAGAAGGAGCTGGACCGCACCTGGGTCCTGCGCAAGGTGCTCAACTCGCTGTCCAGCACCGAGGCCATGGAGCTGCTGATCGACAAGATCGGCAAGACCAAGAACAACGAGGAGTTCCTCGGCTCGATGAGCGAGGTCTCCTGAGGGCGATTTGCCCCTCGGACGGGCGCTGCCCTACAATAACGCGCCTACGGAGAGTCTCATGAAACCGAAGATCCATCCCGAGTACAAGGAGGTCACCGTGGTCTGCGCCTGCGGCGAGACCTTCGTGACCCGCAGCACCCGCAAGGAGCTCCGCCTGGAAATCTGCTCCAAGTGCCACCCGTTCTTCACCGGCAAGCAGAAGCTGATCGACACCGCCGGTCGGGTCGAGCGCTTCACGCGCCGCTATGCGGCGCGTCCCACGGGCGCTTCCAAATAGCGCGACGGAATACCCGTGTCCGAGGAAGTCCTCCTGGGGGGCCAGGCGGTCCTGGAAGGCGTGATGATGCGCGCCCCGGGCGCCTATGCCGTCTCGGTCCGCAAGAAGGGAGGCCGCGTGGTGACGGTGCGCCGCGAGGTGGCGCGCTGGTCGGACCGGCGCCCTTATCTCAAGGCCCCCGTGCTGCGGGGGGTCGTGGTCCTGTTCCAGTCGATGGCCCTCGGCATGAGCGCCCTGAACTTCTCCGCGGAGCAGGCGATGGAGGAGGACGAGCCGGCCGCCGAAGCCGGGGCCTCCTCCGGAGGCTGGGCGCTGGGTTTTTCGCTCCTCTTCGCCGTTCTGTTCGCCGTCGGACTGTTCTTCTACGTGCCGCTGCTGGCCACCGAGGGGGTGGCCCGGCTCGTGCCGGCGCTGCGGCAGCCAATCGCCTTCAACCTGGTCGAAGGGGGGATCCGGATCGGGCTGCTGGTCGGGTATATCCTGGCGATCTCCTCGATGGAGGACATGCGCCGGGTCTTCCAGTACCACGGTGCGGAGCACAAGGTGGTGTCGGCTTACGAGGCGGGCGATCCGCTGACGGTCGAGGGAGCGCGGCGCCATTCCACTCTGCACCCGCGCTGCGGCACCAGCTTCCTGCTGTTCGTGATGCTGATCTCGATCCTGGCCTTCTCGCTGATTCCCGGCTCGGCGCCTTTCGCCGCGAAGCTGCTGGCCAGGGTCCTCCTGCTGCCGCTGATTGCCGGAGCCTCGTTCGAGGTGCTGCGCGTCAGCGCCCGGAACCGCCGCCGGCTGCTGTTCGCGCTGCTCGTGACGCCGGGGCTGTGGCTGCAGCGTCTGACCACCCGCGAGCCCAGCGACGATCAGCTGCAGGTGGCGATCGAGGCGCTGCGGGCCGCGCTGGGCGGTGAAATCGACGCCGGAGTCGAGCTGGCGCCCCTTTGAAGGGTAGGGACCGGACATGTTCGAGAAGCTGAACGCCATGGAACGGCAGTACGAGGACTTGTCCCGCCGCATGAGCGACGCCGACGCGATGAAGGACAAAGCGCGCTACCTCGCCGACGCGAAGATCTACGCCGACCTCGAGCGGGTGGTCGAGGCCTACCGCGACTTCAAGGGGATCGAAGAGGAGATCCTGGAAAACGAGAAGATCCTGCGGGGCGGAGATCCCGAGCTGCGCCAGCTCGCCACCGAGGAGCGCGAGACGCTGCAGCGGCGGCGCGAAACCCTGCTGGAAGAGCTCAAGGTCCTGCTCGTGCCCAAGGATCCGAACGACGAGAAGAACGTCATCCTGGAGGTGCGCGCCGGCACGGGCGGCGAGGAGGCGGCTCTGTTCGCCCAGGAGCTGTTCCGGATGTACAGCCGGTACGTCGAGCGCAAGGGGTGGAAGCTGGAGGTCCTCGACCTGAGCGAGTCGCCGCTCGGCGGGATCCGTGAGGTGATCGCCACCATCGACGGCAAGAGCGCCTTTTCCCGGCTGCGGTTCGAGAGCGGCGTTCATCGGGTGCAGCGCGTCCCAAAGACCGAGGCCTCGGGCCGCATCCATACCTCCACGGCGACGGTGGCGGTCCTCCCCGAGGCGGAGGAGGTGGAGGTCGACATCCAGGAGAAAGACCTCCGGATCGACCGCTTCTGCTCCACCGGCCCGGGCGGCCAGAGCGTCAACACCACCTATTCCGCCATCCGCATCACCCATCTGCCCAGCGGGCTGGTGGTGCAGTGCCAGGACGAGAAGTCGCAGCACAAAAACAAGGCCAAGGCCTTGCGCGTGCTGCGCTCCCGCCTGATGGACATCGCCCGGCACGAGCAGCACGAGTCGATCGCCAAGGACCGGCGCACGCAGATCGGCACGGGCGATCGGTCGGAGAAGATCCGCACCTACAACTTTCCCCAGAGCCGTGTCTCGGATCACCGTGTCAACGAGACGATTCATCAGATCGAATCGTTCATGGACGGCAACCTCGACCCGCTGCTCGACCCGCTGGTGGCCC
The DNA here is from genome assembly GCA_035764505.1 of Candidatus Polarisedimenticolia bacterium. Lineage (NCBI taxonomy): Bacteria > Pseudomonadati > Acidobacteriota > Candidatus Polarisedimenticolia > Candidatus Polarisedimenticolia bacterium. The sequence continues at coordinate 10,510 of DASTZC010000078.1, read as the reverse complement.
ACTTCCAGGCGGAGCGCCTGAAGGCCGAGACCGCCTCGCCTTCCTCGGCCGCCGCCTCCCGGGCGTGAGCTCCGCGCCTTCCGTCCGCGTCCGCGATCTCATCCTGCACGGAGCCGCGTATCTCGAGTCCCGCGGCGTTCCGGGCGCGCGCTTCGACGCCCAGGTCCTGCTGGCCCGCACGCTCGGCGTGTCCCGGTCCGACCTGCTGCTCCGGCGCGATGCGATCGCCCCCGAGGCATCCAGGGGCCGCTACGAGGAGCTGCTGCGCCGGCGCGGGGGTCGCGTCCCGCTGCAGCACCTCACCGGCGTGCAGGAGTTCTGGTCCCTCGAGTTCGAGGTTGGCCCCGCCGTCCTCATCCCCCGGCCGGAGACGGAGCTGCTCGTCGAGGAGGCGCTGCGCCGCGCCGGAGGCCCCGCGCCTCGCCTCGCCGATATCGGCACCGGCAGCGGCAATCTGGCGGTGGCCCTGGCGCGCGAGCTGCCCAGCGCCGCGGTGCTGGCCACCGACATCAGCGAGGCGGCGCTCGAGGTCGCGCGTCGCAACGCGGCGCGCCATGGAACGGCGGAGAGAATCCGCTTTCTCCTCGGGGATCTCGCACGCCCGCTGGAAGGCGTCGTCGAGCCGGGGAGCCTGGATCTCCTGCTGTCCAATCCCCCGTACGTCTCGGAGACCGAGCTGGCTTCCCTGGAGCCGGAGGTGCGTGACCATGAGCCGCGGGCGGCTCTGGTCCCGCCGGGCGGGCAGACCTGGGCGCTCTACCCGGCACTGTTGGAGGCAGCCAGCCGCTACCTTCTCCCCGGCGGCCATGTCATCCTGGAGATCTCGGGGACGGGAGCAGACGGTGTCGCCCCGTTGATGGCGGGTCGCGACGGCTTCGAGCTGGTGATGGTCCGCCCCGACTACTCGGGCCTGCCGCGCGTGCTGGTGGCGCGGCGGAGGGGATGATGAAGAAACCGGGCGAGCCGATGGTCTCCGTGGAAGAAGCGCTGCGCGCGGTTCTCGACTTCACTCCCATCCTGCCTTTCGAATCGGTGGACCTGGCCTCGGCGCTGGGCCGGGTCCTCTCCGAAGAGATCCACGCCGATGCCGACCAGCCTCCCTTCGACAAGGCGATGATGGACGGCTTCGCGCTGCGCTCCGAGGACGTTCGCGCCGCGCCGGCCGAGCTGCAGGTGGTCATGGAGATCCCGGCGGGCACCCCTCCTCCGGGTTTGATCGCGCCGGGCCAGGCGGCGCGGATCATGACCGGCGCGATGATTCCGCAAGGCAGCGATGCCGTGCAAATGGTGGAGAAGACCGAAGCGCTCGATGCCGGGCGCGTCCGGATCCTCCAGGGGGTGGCGGCCGGAGCCAACATCGCTCCTCGCGGGACCCAGCTGCGCCGCGGCGCTCGGGTGCTTTCCGAGGGAGACCGGCTCACTCCCGCCCGGCTGGGAGTACTGGCCAGCGTCGGCCGGGCCGTGGCGCAGTGCCGCAGGCTGCCGCGCGTCGTCGTGGCGCCCACGGGGGACGAGCTGGTGGCGGCCAACCAGGTCCCCGGTCCGGGCCAGATTCGTAACAGCAACGGCCCCGCCCTGGCCGCGGAAGCCCGGTCCCTGGGGGCGCTGGTGGAAGAGCTCGCCCCCGTTCCCGATCGCTTCGAGGCGCTGCGCTCCTGCCTGGAGCACGGCCTGAAGAGCAATGTGCTGATTCTGTCGGGCGGCGTGTCGATGGGAGAATACGATCTGGTGGAGAAAGAGCTGGAATGGGCCGGGGTCGAGATCGCCTTCCGCCAGGTGGCCATCCGTCCCGGCAAGCCGGCCGTGTTCGGGCGGCGTGGCGACTGCCTGGTCTTCGGCCTTCCCGGAAACCCCGTCTCCTCGCTGGTTACCTTCCGAGTCCTCGTGGCCCCCGCGCTGCGCCGGATGCAGGGGATTGCCAGTCCCGAGGGAGTGCATCTCGAGGCACGCCTGGAGACGGAAGTGTCGCAGCATCCGGGGCGCACAGGCTACCTGCCGGGCAAGCTCTCGTTTGCGGGCGGAGCCGTCGGGGTCCGTCCCATACCGACGACCGGATCGGCCGATCTTCCGGCGCATTCGCGCGCGGACGCCCTCGTCATCGTCCCGGCCGACCGCGAGACCCTCGGCGCGGGAGACACCGTCCGGGTCCTGCTCATCGCCGACCCGGCAGCCATCCGCTGAAAACCAACCGTCAAGGAGAGGGTGGGGAAGCCCCGGGAAGGGGCGCCGATCCAGCCTCGGGCTGGGTCGCCAACCCCACCCCGGTGAGAGGTGCCAATCCAAGCAGAGTGCGCACCTCTTCCGAGGTCCTTACCCCGTAGAAGCGATAGTTCGAATAGGTCTGGGTGGAGGATGCCTGGCGCAGCGGGCGCCCCTCCCCCGATAAGTACTGGCGGCTGGTGATGATCACCCGGCTCGGAAAGCGGATCCCGTTCTTCACCACCTCGAAATCGGTCGCCACGTCCGTAATCCATTCGGGGATTGGAGTGGGTCCACGCGAGTGCGCAATCTCCTGCAAGAGGCGGTGGTCGCTGGCTTTCATCGCCTCGACGTGCAGCAGCTGGTAGCTGTTGGGATCCACCCAGGCCGTGCCGAACCAGTCGTTGCGTCCGTCGACATAAGGCGGCAGCGGCTCGAACTCGACCTTGATCGCGTCGATGCCGTGCATCGGAGAGCCTCCGACGAGCCGGTAGCGGTGGCTCGAGAAGCGGCTCTGGTTGAAGATCAGGACCCACATCGATCCCCGCGCCAGGAACTGCCGGACTCCGACGGAGCGAGGATCGACCGGCTTCGTCGACTTGCTCCCTTGCGTGCGATAGTCCAGGTACCCCTGGGCGTCGTCATAGACGTACATGTAGTCGAAGGAAAAGGCCCGCTTCGCACCGGGGTCATGCTCGACGATCTTCTCCTTGCACGCGAAGCGCAGCACGTTGTCGAGATAGAGACGGCTGGCCCTGTCGAGCCCCCTCAGGATCGGGACGGCCGGATTCGTTGAGTCCGTCTCGTCCTCGGCGGCCGCCGGGACTCCTAGGAAAAAGACCAGACCAATGGCCGTGGTGGCTCGAAGGAGGGTTCGGCGGCGGAGAGCATGCAGCATTGCCGGCCTCGAGTTGCGGGATCGTTCAGAGGTGGCGCCAGGGTCGGCAGCGGATCCTGGGGATGAGTCTGCACGAGACCGGCGTGGGACGCAAGAGGGAGACTAGCGCTGCGCCGACAGATCGCGCACCAGGCCTGCGAGGGCAGGGTTCTCAGGATGGCGCGCCAGGCTGTCCCGCGCCAGGGCGAGCGCCTCGTCGCGCCCCCGCAGGCGCAGCGTGCTCAGCGCAATCCCCAGCTCGGCGCGCGCCGGATCGGCCCCGGCCTCGCTCGCCCGGCGGAAGGCCGCCAGGGCCGCCTCCGGCTCGCGTGTCTGCAGGCGTGCGTTGCCCAGTGCCAGGAACAGGTCCGCCCCGGGGGTGATCGCGACGGCGCGATCCAGCGCCTCGGCCGCCTCGCTCCAGCGCTGCAGATCCATCAGGGTGAGCGAGAGGTTGAGCGCGAAGCGCGGATCGGCCGGCGACAGCTCACAGGCCCGCCGGAAATGTGCCAGCGCCTGCTCTTTCCTTCCTGCTTTCGAATCGAGCGCCCCCAGCAAATTGTGATATTCGTCGATGCGGTCGCTCCGCCTCAGTCCCGCCTCGAGCAGCGGGCGCAGCGATTCGAGATTGCCGCGCGCCGCGGCGATCTCCGCCAGGGGGCGGGCCGCCGCCACCAGGGTCGGATCGGCACGCAGGGCGATCAGGAAATGCTCCTCGGCCCCCCGGGAATCGCCAGCGGAGGCGGCCAGCACGCCTTCGGCCGCCGCGCGCAGCGCCGGAGTATCGTTCAATGCCACGGCATGGCTGTCGAGGAACCGGCGGCCGCGCGCCGCATCGCCGAGATCGGCGCTCAGCTGCACGTACCAGAAGACCGAATCGGGGGCCATCGCCTCGGGGACCTCCTTCCATCCTTCCTCGAGCGCGGCGAGGGCTTCCGGCTTGCGTCCCAGCGCGTCGAGCGCCTCGGCCAGCATGCCGTAGCTCTTCGGCAGCTTCTCCCGCTGGTTGGCCCGGTTCAGCTCGTCTATTGCCTCCTGGTAGCGATGGGCGCTCAGGTAATAGGTCGCCAGATTGCGGTGATAGCTGACCGTCGTGTCGGTCGCGCCGTCACCGGCGGGGCCGCCGGATCCCTTCGCAGGCGCCGGCGCGGCGGCTTCACCGCCGCCCACGTAGCCGAGGGCGCGCAGCTGGGCCATCATCTCGGCGGAGACCTCCTCCGCCTCCTCGGCCTCGCTGCCGCGGCGCGGTGCGCCCAGCGCCTCATAGGAGGGGATCCTCCCCGGCGGGTGCTCCCGCAGAAAGGCGGGATCCAGCGCGGAGGAAAGCGGATGCCCCGGCATGTCGGAAGCCAGCGGTGCGCCCAGCAGTGCCAGAATCGTCGGCGTGATGTCAAACAACGTCGCTGGTTCGCGCAGCGTCCCATGCGCCGCGCCCGGGCCGCTCAGAATGAAGATCCCATCCTCCCGGTGCCATTCCACCGGCTGATCGACGGTGTAGGGGAGGACTCCCTCGGGCCGCGAGGCGCCCGTCTTGAAGCCGTGATCGGAGAGGACCAGGACGGTCGTCCCCGGGCCCGCCTTGCGGATCAACTCCCCGACGAGCCGATCCTGGTGGATGTAGAACTTCGTGACGACGTCATGGAAGCGGGCATACCCCTCTGCGTCGGCGATCTGCATGCGCGGGGCTCGATAGTGCTGGAAGCGATGTCCCACCAGGTCGATCCCCTCGAAATAGACCGCCGTCAGATCGAACGGTCCCCGCTGCAGCGCCTGCAAGGCGGCGGTGTGGTAATTGCGCGTCGCCGCCAGAATCTTGATGAGCAGGCCCACGGGATCCTGGACCGGCGGCTTCCCCTTGGCCGGAGGCTCGGGAGGGTGCGCGATCCACTGCAACCCGGCGCGGTACTGCTCCGGCGTGACCTCGGCGAAGCGGCGCACTTCCTCGAGGGTTATCCCTTCGGGCAGGACGCATCCGCTCAGGATCTCTTTCAGGAAATCCGGGGGCTGGGTGTAGCCGGGGCGATCGGCCAGCGCCTCGCGGTTCGGCAGCAGGCTGAGGGCCGCGACCCGATCGGTCACCATCACGCCATGGATCGGATCCGCGGGAAAGCTGGCCCACCAGCCGACCACGGCGACGCGGCGATCCAGCTCCGAGAGGATGTCCCATAGCGCCCGGACCTTCCGGGACGTGCTGCTGATCGGCACGCGGGCGCCGGTTTTGGCCTGGACGACGCTGAAGTCGGCAACTCCGTGGAGATCGGGCCCTTTGCCGGTCGCGATCGTGGTCCACAGCAGCGGCGATACCATCGGATTGTAGGAACGCAGCGGTCCCCGCACTCCCTTCCCAATCAGCGCCGCCAGATTCGGCAGCTTCCCCTCGGCGAGGAGCGGATCGATCGATTCCCAGTCGGCCGCGTCGAGCCCGATGAGCAGAAGGTGGATTCCGGTGGATTGGGAGGCCTGCGCGAGGCGGGCCGGCGCCGCGCTGTTTCCCGCATCGCCCGGAAGGGTGGCGGCACAGCCGAGCGCCGAAACCTCGATGCCGGCGGAAGCCAGGCTGCGATTCAGGGACGCTTCGACCGGCCGGGCCAGCGCCGGGTCCAGCAGCTCGAGCGCCGAACGCGCCGCACCCGCCTGCGCCAGGGCGTCGCGCGCGGCCTTTTCGAGAAGCGCATGGAACCCTTTGCCGCTGCGCCGCGAGACCTCGGCGAGGGTCTCGGGCCGGACGCGGTAGTAGAACGAGAGCACCGCCTCCGCCTTCACCCCTTCGCGGTTCGGCAGCGGCAACGGCGGCAGCGCGCCGTCGCCTTCGCGCTCCAGCACGCGGGTCTCGAGCAGGGGAGGGGTGAGGTGCCATCCCGGCGCCAGGACGCGATTGCCGGCGATGGCGAAGTGATCTGCCGGCACGCGGACGATGCCGCGCCGCGCGAGCAGTCCCGCGGCCGGCAGGCCGGCCGCCAGGGCGACGGCGAGGACGAGGAGCAGGGATCGACGCTTCATGCCGGAGTCCAACCCATCAGAGAGGGATGGGGCCCGCGGATCGCCGCGGGCCCCGAGGATCGGATCAGAAGCTCCAGTTCACCGAAAGCCGCATGGTGCGCGGCGGGCCGTAGTCGACGGGCGCCAGGAAATCGGGGTTCCTGATGCCGGCGACCGATTCGACGTTGTCGTCGAAGAGCCTGGTCTCCTGGTTATTGAAGAGATTGAAGATCGCCAGCGCCAGATTGAGCTGGGAGCCGTTTCCCAGCTTGATTGGATAGGCGAAATTCACGTCGAAAGTCACGATATCGGGCGTACGTCCAAGATATCCCCTTTTCACCTGCTTGTAGTCGTAAAGGAAGATGGCGCTCTGGCGAAGCGGGTCGGCCAGCGCCTGCTCTCCCGTGCCGGTGACCAGGGTGTCGTTGGGGCTGGGAAGGCCGTCGCCGTCCCCATCTTCCCACCAGGCGTAGATTGGATCGATGCCGGGGATCTCCCCGGCGTTCTGGTAGCTCGGGTGCGCCAGATAGGGCTGGCGCGGCACTCCCGACTGCCAGTTGAACCCTCCCCCGACCGTGAAGCCGCCTGGCCAGCGGTAGTAGGAGTAGATGTTCACCACGTGCGTCCGGTCGGTGTTCAGGAAGCCAGTGGAGAATTGCCCTTGCATCAGCGGCGAGTTGGGGAAGTCGAACAAGGAAGTGATGTTGGGGTCGCTCTGGCCGTTGTCGTTGCGGAACAGTCCCTCGTAGTTCCCCTTCAGCTGCGAGTAGCGGTAGTTGGCGTTCATCGCCCAGTTCTCGGAGAAGGTCTTGTTGATCGCCAGCTCGAGTGCCTTGTAGTCGCGCTTCGGGTTGGGGAAGCCGGCCGTGGCGGGAGTGTTCACCGCAGGGTTGGCAAGGACATACTCGCCGAACGGGGCGGCGTCGAACGATCCGGCCGGCACGCCGGGGCAGGTCACCCCGGAGCTCGGAAAGGGATCGCACGGGTAGCCGTAGCTCGTGCCGTAGTAATAGTTCTGGGTCGACTCCAGTGCCGTGAACTGGACGTCTTCCAGCACCCTTCCCTGGTAGCGGAAGATGCCGCGCACTTCGATCGACAGATCGGGCCGCAGCTGCTGCTGATAGCCGAGGATGTACTCGTCCTCGTACGGCAGCCTGGTCCCGTCCTGCACCCGGGTATTGGGGAACCCCTGGAAGTTGGGGCCGCCCACCTGCACCGCCTGCTGATTGAAGGGGATGGTCGGATCGGGAGTGCCGGCGAGCTCGTAGGTGACGCGCGTGCTGCCCGTCTCGCTGCTGAAGGAGCGCACCGCCAGGTCGTTGGGAACCCGCTCGAAGTAGCGGGCGTAGTTCGCGTACAGCTTGCTCTTGCCCGTCCCCATGACGTCGTAGGTGAAGCCCAGGCGCGGCGAGAACTCCCAGTCGAAGGCATATTCCCCGGGCGAGAAGGTGGTGCTGCCGACACGATTCGAGACGGTGAGATCGACAGGAAGCGTGTACTCTCCGGAGCCCTTGATATTCTCGCGGGTGGCGCGCAGCCCCGCCTTCACCGTCCAGCGGTCCGATGCCTGCCAGGTGTCCTGGACGAACAGGTTCAGGTCGTCGGTGGTGGTGGGTCCAGGCGTCGGGTAGTAGCGGTTCCGGGTCAGGCGGTACTCGGTTGTCCCGCGCCGGTCGAAGGTCGCCCCCGAGGTGGTCTGGACTGGCACCTGGTTGAAGACGCCCAAATCACAGGTGTCGCCCCCCGGGCAATCGGTGTCGTCGCGGCAGGCGACGGTGGGATTGGCCGTGCAGCTGGCGGCGAAGAAGACGGTCACCTCCGGTCCCGAGTAGCTCTGGTCGTCCAGGTATTCGATGTCCGAGAACTCTACGCCATACTTCAGCTCATTGCGGGCCGGCAGGATGTTCGTCAGCTTGGCCGAGTATTGCAGGCTGCGGTCATTCTGCTGCGACAGGAAGCCGGGCCCGCCGACGAAGTTGGCCGGCCCCACGTCCAGCTGTCCGGTGTTGAACAGGAGCTGGGCCCGACGGTCCCGAATCATATAGCCGTCGAGCAACGGGTCCTCGCTGAAGCGGCCGTCGTGCAGCGAGACCTGGGCGTCGATGAAGAACTTGGGGGTCAGGATGCCGTTGTATTTGAGCGCGGCGTTGTTGCCCCCGTAGCGGATACCGCTCTGCCCGCCACCCTGGGCGTAGTCGGCGTACAGCAGGGCCTGGTTGGCGATCGGGGCGTCGGCGTTCTGCGGGCCGTTGTAGCCGCGCGACGGGTCTCCGAACAGCGAGAAGTCGAGGCGGTGGTTGCTCGCCATGAACCAGGTGAGCTTGGCCGCGTAGTTGTAGTTGCGCCGTACGCGCTCCTGGATTCCCAGGTCGGAGGCCGGGAAGGCCTCGGTCCCGGCGATGTCGGAGATGTCGGGATCGCAGCCGGGGCAGCTCGGGAAAATGACCGAGGGGGCCTCGAATCCGGTGCGCGTCTCGACCGGGTTCATGGCCACGAACCAGAACAACTTGTCCTTCACGAAGGGTCCGCCCATCGAGAAGGCGAAGTCATAGATGTCCTGCTCGCGGACGTTGACGGAGCCCAGCTCGGTGCGGACCCGCTCGCGCGACCCTTCCAGGGCGCTCAGGGTGCCGTAGAAGGAAAGGTTTCCTTTCACTTCGTTCGTGCCGGATCTCACCACGGCGTTGAGCACCCCGCCGAGGGCCTGGCCGAACTCGGCCTCGAACCCGCCGGTCTTGACCTGCACCTCGTCCAGGAAATCGGACGTGACGCCCGTGCCCAGCGAGCCGTAGACAATATTGAAAGCGCCGATGCCGCCATAGCCGGTGTTGGTGATGTTGACTCCGTCGATCAAGTAGGAATTCTCCAACCCCGAAGCCCCGCCGATCGAGTAGTTGCCGGCACCGGTGCCGCCGCCGCTCACGACGCCGGGGGCCGTCGCGAACAGGTTGCTGTAAGTGCGGCCGACCGGGATGACGGCGGTGAAGTCCTGAACCTTGACGTTGGCGCCCGTGCTGGTGTCGCTGCGGTCGACCAGGGGCGCCTGCCCCGTCACCGTGACCTTCTCGACCACCCCTGGCTGCAGCGTGTAGTTGGAAGTGGTCTTGTCGTTCAGGCGCGCGACGATCCCTTCCTGCATGACTTGCGAGTATCCGGGGGCGATCACCTGGATCGTGTAGGTCCCGGGCGTGAGGAAGGGGATGATGTAATACCCGTTCCTATCGGAGACCACTTTTCGGGCTCCTTGAGGAGAAAGGGCGGTGACGATCGCGTCGGCGACCGGTTTTCCCTTGTCGTCGGTGATCGTCCCGGCGATCGTCCCCGTCGTGATTTCCTGAGCATAGCCCTGGAAAAGCCCGGCGGTGAGCGCCGTCAGAAAGCACACGAGAAGCAGTCCGCGAGATCGCATAGGACCTCCTCTGGCGGAAAACCGGGCAGGATTGAGAGGGATGGGTGCTGCGGAATCCTGGGCAAGTTTCCGCGAAAATTCGCGGGTGACTAAGGGGCTGGTTCCTCCCAAATGTGTCAGAAAAGACCCGAGCCGGTCAAAATCAAGCTATTCTCATTCCTACCGGTTTTCAATACCGGCTAATCCGGAAACTGCGGCAGGGGAACCGCGTGTAAAAAAGGGCTTCGACCGGGCGCTTGCGTGCTAGAATTTCCGGAATACCGGTTCTTGCTCTCTGGAAATTCACCATGCGCTTAGGTCCTCTCTCCCTGACCTTCGCAGCCCTCCTCGTCACCTGCCCAGCGTCGCGCGGCGCCGTTCCCGACCCCTACGAGTCGCATCGCCTGATGATGGCCCGCTCCCACTTCGAGAACGGGATGAAGCTGCTCTCCAGCGCCCACGTGCCCGAGGCCGAGGCGGAGCTGAAGGAGGCGGTCAAGATCTTCCCGGAGCTGGTGGACGCCCACATCCAGCTGGGAGCCATCTCGATGGGACGCGGCGATTTCGCCCAGGCGCTGGAGCGCTTCCTGGCGGCCCGGCAGTCGCTATCCGATCTGCAGGGGATGCGGCATGCGCAGGAGATGGAGCGCCAGCGGCGCCTTCAGGAAAGCATCGATCTCATCAAGGAGCGGATTGCGGACATGCGCCGCGGCGCGAGGGTGTCGGATACCGGAAAGATCGAGCAGGAGTCGGTGCGCCTCGAGCAGCTGGAGCGCGAGCGGACCACGGCCCAGCCGCTGTCGGAGACCCCCTTCACCCCGCAAATACATTTCCTGGTCGGCACGGTGTTGATGAAGCTGGAGCGCTTCGACGAGGCGCACGAAGAGCTCGCGCGCGCCGTCGACCTGCGGCCCGGGTTCGGAGAGGCGCATAACAATCTTGCCGTTCTGGACTTCTATCGGAAGGACTACGCCAGGAGCTGGGAGCATGTGCACGCGGCGGAAACCGCCGGCGTGAAGGTGGATCCCCTGTTCCGGGCCGAGCTCGCGGCGCTCGCTCCCGAAGCC
>DASTZC010000077.1 GCA_035764505.1 Candidatus Polarisedimenticolia bacterium | reverse complement strand
CTCGGCAGGCACGTGCACGGGCGGGAGTCCCGTCACCTGTGCTCCGGCCGCCAGCTGTCACGAAGCCTCGACCTGCACCCCGGGGACCGGAGTGTGCGAGACGGGCGCATCGCTGCCGGACGGCACCTCCTGCCACGACGGCAATGCCTGCACCACCGTGGATAGCTGCTGGGCTGGCACGTGCACGGGCGGGAGTCCCGTCACCTGCGCTCCGGCCGCCAGCTGCCACGAGGCCTCGACCTGCAACCCGGGGACCGGTGTGTGCGAGACGGGCGCATCGCAGCCGGACGGCACCTCCTGCAACGATGGCAACGCCTGCACCACCGTGGATAGCTGCTCGGCAGGGACCTGCACCGGCGGGAGTCCCGTGATCTGCGCTCCCGCGGACAGTTGCCACGAGGCATCCACCTGCAATCAGGCCACAGGAGTCTGCGATTCCCAGCCGAAGCCCGATGGGACGGTCTGCTCCGACGGGAACGCCTGCACAATGGGCGATGCCTGCGTCCAGGGGAGTTGTATCGCAGGTCCGCCCACCGATCTCGACGGCGACGGCCGGATCGACGCGGCGTGCGCGGGGACCGATTGCAACGACGCCAATCCCTTCGTCTGGGCCGCTCCCGTCGAGGTCACCGAGCTGGCCTTCAGCTCGGGCTCCACTTTCTCCTGGACGGACCAGGCATCCCTGACCGGGCCGGAGACCGCCTTCGATCTGGCGTCGGGGTCCTTCTCTACAGGACAGGGCTTCGGCTTCTCCCAGAGCGCCTGCCTGCAGGCCGGAGGAGGCGTCGGATACTCGGACAACCGGCAGGATCCCAGCCTCGGCCAAGGGTACTGGTACCTGGTGCGGGCGAGGAATTCCTGCGGAACGGGGACCTATGGATCCCAGCCGCGCGATGCTTCCATCCTGTCCTGCGATTCCTTTTCGGCCTTCAATGTTTCGGCCGGAAGCGAGGTTGCGACCTTGAGCTTCGAAGGAATCCTGCTCGACTCCGGCCGCATCCTGGGTGCGAATCCCTAGATAGGTCGTCCGATTTCGCAGCCGCCTCCTGCCGGGTTGAACGGCTGGTACCAGACTGCCGGCGAGGCGACTTCCGCTTCCGGCTCGACGACCCGTGTGAACAGGCGCCATGCTCACACTGCGATTCGTGCAGGGTCACGGCCCGGGGGCCGCCAATCGAAGACCCGGTGTCGACCCCGCCACCCGCGACGCCGTCCCGGGGCTCCCTCCGGCCTGCTCCGGCATCCTGAACTTTTCCGCAAGCTCTCAGGGATTCGACCATCGGGTCGTGCCTCTGGCCGGGCGTTGCGGAGAAAGCCGTCGGCCGCAGGGAATTTCCCGCGACATGGAGAAGGTTTAAATTAGTTGGGCCGATACGACGTGCTTCCGAGGCCATGAAAGACGCGGCCGGGACCGGTATCGGGCGCCGAGTGAAGTGAACCGATGGGAGGCCGGTAATGAGCCGAATCCTGACGCTGGAAGACCTGGTGGAGAGAGACCGCGACCACGATTGCGACGGCGTGGGCCCGATGAAGGTTTGCGTGAAAGTCGTGGCCGTGGCCGAGCTTCCCAGCCGCTTCGGCCGTTTCCGGATCGTAGCGTTCTGGAACAACCGGGACCACAAGGAGCACATCGCGGTAGTCCGGGGGGATATCATCGGCAAGCCGGCGGTGCTCACGCGGCTCCACTCCGAATGTCTTACCGGCGACGCTCTCGGATCCTTGCGTTGCGATTGCCGCGACCAGCTCGAGGAGTCGATGCGCACGCTCGGCGGCGAGGAGTGTGGATTGCTGCTCTATCTCAGACAGGAAGGGCGGGGCATCGGCCTGACAAACAAGATCCGCGCCTACTCGCTGCAGGATGCCGGGCTCGACACGGTCGAGGCGAACCAGGCGCTCGGCTTCCGCGACGATGAGCGGGACTACGCCATCGCCGCGCACATGATCCACAGCCTCTCGGTCGGCTCGGTTCGCCTGATGACGAACAACCCAAGGAAGGTCGACGGCCTGACGCAGCACGGAGTACGGGTCGCCGGCCGCGTGCCGCTGGTCATGGCGCCGAACACCTATAATCGCTTCTACCTGGAGACCAAGGCGTCGCGCTCGGGCCATTACATCGATTTCGACGGCAAGCCCCATCTCCCCGAGCAGAACGAGCCGGCCCTGGTGAAGGGAATGCCTTCCGACTGATTCGACCTTGCGGCGCGACCTCCTCGACCCGATGCCGGATTATCGCGGGCAGGACCGAATGGACCCTTCCCTGCAGAACACAAAAAAGCCCCGGCTTGGAAGCCGGGGCCGGTCTTCATCGCTATCCCAAGCTTCAGTGATGCACGTAGACGAAGCTTCCGCTGAATCCGGGCGCGTAGTAGGGCACGGGTGCGGGGTAGTAATAGGGCGCCGGAGTGCCGTAGCTGAAGCTGAATGCCAGCCTCGGCAGAGGCGCCACGACCGGCGCGGGCAGGAACACCTGGTCTCCGCAATAGCTGTATGGCCTGTAAACCACCCCTCCGTTCAGATAGACCGGAAAGCGGTAGGCCGCATGATAGTGGTGGTGGGGAGCGTAGTAGGCGCGGCCGGTGTAGTAAGGGCTGAAGTAGGCGCGATCCTCCACGTAGAGATGCTGGGGAACCATCACGTAGCTGTGCGACGGGTAGGCCCGGTAATGCTTCCCTTGACCATGTCCATGTCCATTCCCGTGTCCGTGCCCGTGTCCGTGCCCGTGTCCGTAGTATCCGCCGTCGGCAAGGGCCTGGCCCGGGACCAGTGCAAGCAGCCCAGCCAGGAGAACCACCAGCGGGAGGAACCTGCCGATCCGGGTGCTCGTGATCTGATTCCAACGCAATCTCATGGTTCACCTCCTGCGGTGTCCAAGACATAGCGAGAAGCGCGCCAAGTCCCGGTACTCCAAAGGCTACGTATAATTACCTATTTTTGAAATAGTTACGCAGGGGGCTTCCAGCAGCCATTGGTTGGTTAATCCTGCATGTGCCCTGCCCACAGGAATTTGTCTTTCGCCGTGGACGCCGTTCCGCCGAGGACACGCCAGCTGACTCGCTCATTTGCCTATCGAAGAACCTTGCTGTCGAAGCTCGGCCCCGGCTCCGCAAGGTTCCGGGCAAGCTCTTCCGACGCTCTGTTCCTGAAGGCCGTCAGGATTCCGGGGTCCATCGGGGCGGGAGCAAAGAGCACAAGCCACAGAGTCCGGGTCGACTCGGTCACGCAGGTCCTCAGCGAATCGGAAGTCGGATTTCCGAAAGCTCCCTTCGAATCCGACAAGACAGGCTTTCCTTCGAGCCCGACGACCTCCTTCCGGATGCCGGGATAGCACTCGCCCGGCGTCCCACGGCGCAGGAGAACCGGTCCCGCGATCCGGTCGGCGTCATAGAGTCCCATCGGAAGCAGGAATTCCAGCGACAGCAGGGTGCACAAGTCGACGGCGTTCGAGATGTTCGGCAGCGGCTTCCCCTGGAGGATGCGGCGAAGCAGCGCTTCCGAGGAAGGCCGGGTCCGGGTCGGATCGACTCCAAAGGAGCGGTAGAGGTCCCTCGCCGGCGCGAGTCCTTCGATTTCCGACGGCCCCCGACCGCGATACCGCTCGAGAAGCGCCAGCCGCAGTTGCTCGATCTCTTCGAGAAGCGAGGTCGAGGAAGGCCCGATCCGGACCGGACGCGCCGTCACGACAGCCAGCCGCAACAGGCCCGCTACCTCCGCGGCGATGCTGAGATCGAGTCCGTCGGCCATCTGCTCCACCGGTCCACGGGGTCGAGGGTCCTTTGCGGGAATGCTACAATTCGCGCTGTCCGCGGGCAATCGCGGAGCAGAGGAGGGTAATTGGCCAGAGACAAGGCGGCAAGCGTGCCGGCGCGGCGTATCGGAAAGGCTCCCAGGAAGCTCGACCAGATGGACCTGTTCCGTGCCGAGCAGGCCATCGAGGCCCCGAAGAGGAAGACGAGCGGCAAGCCGCGCCCTCCGAATCCTTCAGCGGGAGGGAACGGGCGTGAAGGCTCGGTGGCCGTGGCCGAGCCAGGGGATTCGGGAGTCGAGACGAAGGTCACGGCACGGGGAAAGAAAGCGGCGCGGCGGCGCGAGACCGCCGAAACCATGGCCCGGCGGCAGAAGGAGATCTCGGTCGCCGAGTTCTTCCAGAAGAACCGCCATCTCCTGGGATTCGACAATCCCGCCAAGGCCCTGTTGACGGCGACCAAGGAGGCAGTCGACAACTCGCTGGATGCGTGCGAGGAGGCGGGGATTCTTCCGACGCTCGAAATTGCCGTCGAGGAATTGAGCGAGGAGCGCTTCCGGCTGGTCGTCACCGACAACGGTCCCGGAATCGTCGGGGCGCAGATTCCCAAGATCTTCGGGAAGCTCTTGTACGGATCGAAGTTCCACGTGCTCCGGCAGAGCCGGGGGCAACAGGGGATCGGCATCTCCGCCGCCGGCATGTACTCGCAGCTCACCACCGGCCAGCCGCTGCGCATTACCTCGCGCACCGGTGCGAAAAAGCCGGCGCACTTCTTCGAAATCCAGATCGACACCGCTCGCAACGAGCCGAAAGTCCTGACCGATCGCGAGGTGGAGTGGGACCGCGATCACGGCACGCGGGTGGAGATGGAGCTGGCGGGCACCTACAAGAAGGGGCGTCGATCGGTCGACGACTACGTGGTGCAGACGGCGCTCGCCAACCCGCACGCCGACGTCGCCTACCATCCTCCCAAGGGAGACGATTTCCGGCGCGAGCGCATCTCCCGCGAGCTTCCCCCCGAGCCGCTGGCGATCAAGCCGCATCCCCGCGGCGTCGAGCTGGGAGCGCTCATTGCCATGATGAGCGAGACCAAGGGGCGCACTTTGAAATCGGCGCTGCAATCCGACTTCTCACGGGTCAGCGAGAAGGTGGCGGAGGAGATCTGCCGGGCGGCCGGGCTGAATCCCGAGGCGCGTCCGCGCTCCCTCAAGCTCCCCAACATGGAGGCGCTGTTCAACGCCATCCCCAAGGTCAAGATCATGAACCCGCCGACCAATTGCATCGTGCCAATCGGCGAGGCGCTCATCCTGGAAGGGCTCAGGCAGACGGTCAAGGCCGACTTCTACACGGCCAACAGCCGGCCGCCGTCGGTGTACCGTGGCAACCCTTTCCTGGTGGAGACGGGCCTGGCCTACGGCGGCGACCAGCCTGCCGAAGAGCTGGTGGATCTGTGGCGCTTCGCCAATCGCGTGCCTCTGCAATACCAGCAGTCGGCCTGCGCCATCACCAAGGCGGCCGTCTCCACGGACTGGAGGAACTACGCGCTGCAGCAGGGGAAAGGCGCCTTGCCCAGCGGCCCGATGGTCCTGTTCGTGCACGTGGCCAGCGTGTGGGTGCCGTTCACCTCGGAGAGCAAGGAGGCGGTGGCAGCCTATCCCGAGATCCTCAAGGAGCTGCGGCTGGGGCTGCAGGAGTGCGGCCGCAAGCTCGGGAGCTTCCTGAGGCGCCGGCGCCGCGAGGAGGACGCCGAGAAGAAGAAGTCGTACATCCAGGCCTATATCCCGCACATCGGGATCGCGCTCAAGGAAATCCTGAGCCTGTCGGACAAGGACGAGGCGCGCATCGTGTCGGTCCTGACCGACACGCTGGAAAAGACCCGGAAGATCTAGACCGACCGACGGAAGGAGATTCGAGACATGGCGGGGAACAACACGGCAGGGCGGATCGAGAAGACCGCGGCGGACATCCAGAAAACCATTCTCAAGCACGACAAGCCGCAGATGCGCTTCCCGATGCGCAGCCTGAGCAACGTCAAGTACGACCCGAAGCGGGGTCATTTCGAGATGCGCGGCAAGCGCAAGGTGCGCACCCTGACCGTCTCGACCGTGAAGACCTTCGCGCAGACGCTGCGCATGATGGCGCTGTCCCGCGAGCTGGTGAAGAACGACGACATCGCCTCGAAGCGGGAGGCCTACTACATCTCGAAGAACTGGGAGGAGGCGCGCTTTCTGGAGCAGCCCGAATCCGATGCGGTGATGGACGACGTGGAGGCCTTCTTCGAGGTCAACCGGGAGCAGCTCGGCTTCATCCCGGAGGAGAAAGGGGGCGAGGTCTCCGGCAAGCTGGTCATCGTCGATC
The DNA here is from genome assembly GCA_035764505.1 of Candidatus Polarisedimenticolia bacterium. Taxonomy (NCBI): domain Bacteria; kingdom Pseudomonadati; phylum Acidobacteriota; class Candidatus Polarisedimenticolia; species Candidatus Polarisedimenticolia bacterium. The sequence goes on along the minus strand of DASTZC010000077.1, from coordinate 6,201 downwards.
GCGACTCCGAGACCGGCAAGCCCTTGCGCATCGACTGCACGCGTTTCGGCTCGGGCGCCTATTCGATCCCGATCTCGGTCGAGCACCTCAAGTTCGACACCGATGCGAAGTTCATCCTGGTGATCGAAACCGCCGGCATGTTCCAGCGGCTGGTGAAGCACAAGTACTGGAAAACCGCCAACTGCATCCTGGTGTCGATGGGAGGCGTGCCGACGCGCGCCTGCCGGCGGTTCGTCCGGCGCCTGGCCGACGCGCGCAAGATCCCGGTCTACGTCTTCGTCGACGGCGACCCCTACGGCATCTCCAACATCTACCGCACCCTCAAGGTCGGCTCAGGCAACGCCGCCCATCTGAACGAGTATTTCTGCGTGCCGCAGGCCAGATACCTCGGAATCACCCCCATGGACATCGTCGATTACAAGCTCCCAACGCATCCCCTGAAGGACGTCGACGTCAAGCGCGCCAAGGACGCCATCAAGAACGATCCCTTCTTCCAGCACCATCCGCAATGGGTGGGCGCCATGGATCAGCTCCTGAAGATGGGGGTGCGCGCCGAGCAGCAGGCGCTGGCGAAGTGGGGCCTCAATTACGTCATCGACAACTACCTGCCGGAAAAGCTCAAGCACCCGGACAGGTTCCTTCCCTAGGGAGGAGCATGGATCGCGATAAGGTGGCGCCGGCGGCGCTGCTGGGGCTTTCGATCATGGCCGGCCTGGCGCTGGGAGGCTACCTGTTCGGGCTGGGCGTCTCCCGCATCAAGACCGCCGACCGCTACGTCACCGTGAAGGGCTTCGCCGAGCGGGAGGTCGAGGCCGATCTCGTCGTCTGGCCGGTCGTCTTCAACGCCACCGGCAACGATCTCGCCGCGCTGCAGGAAAGGATCGAATCGGACGCCCGCAAGGTGAGCGAGTTCCTCGAGTCCCAGGGCTTTCCGAAGGAGGAAGCGAGCTTTTCCAGCCCGCGGATCACCGACTTCGAATCGCAGGGGTACCGGGGTCCGGACCGGCCCGCCAACCGCTACAACGCCGAGGCGAGCGTCATCCTGCGCAGCGGCAAGATCGCGCAGGCGCGCCAGGCGATGCAGCGTTCCGGCGAGCTGATCAAGAAAGGGGTGGCCCTGGTGCGCAGCTACGAGGAGCGCACCACCTACCTCTACACGGCCCTCGAGAAGATCAAGCCGGAGATGATTGCCGAAGCGACGAAGGACGCGCGGCGCGCCGCGGAGAAATTCGCCGTCGACTCCGGCAGCCGGGTGGGGGCCATCCGCAACGCGCAGCAGGGCCTCTTCAGCATCGAGGACCGCGACTCCTTCTCCCCCGAGTACAAGAAGGTCCGCGTCGTCACCACGGTGCAGTACTTCCTGGGCGACTGAGGCCGCGTTTCAAGGCACCTCCAGCAAGCGAAGCCCGTCCGCCGTCCAGATCCGAAGGGCGCTTCTTGCGGGAAGTGGAATCCTCACCTGGAGTTTCCCCGCTTCCATCGTCACCTCCCACTCGCCGTCGGCATCCTTCGCGACCGACTTGCCGGGAAGAGGAAGCACGACGCGCGAAAAGCGGTGCGCCGGCACCTCGACGCGGACCACGAGATCGTCCGCTGACCGGGTGATGGCTCCGCTGAATCCGCCCGCCAGGCCGTCCTGACGGGAACTGGGGAGATCGAGGGCCGTAGCGGCCTTGATCGGCACCGCGCGGCCGCCCGAAAGCACCACCGCTTGGCGGAAGTTCGCAGCCACCGCGACGCCATGCACCCGGTGCGGCATGTTCGCCACGAGAATCCCGCCGGCTTCACTTTCCATGCTCGTCTGTCGCAAGCCTTCGATCAGGTGCGTTGAGACCCGCGCCGCATCAGTCCAGGCGATCGCGTGCCAGGCCAGGCTTCCCAGCCACAGCGTCGAGAGTCCCGCGCCTAGGAGGCGGCGGACTTGCTGAGGCAGCGTGCGGCCGAGGACGACGAGGATCGTCGCCACCGCCGCGCTCGGAATGAAGAGGTAGCGCTCCTGGAAGGAGAGGAGCGAGGGGCCGAGGAGAATCAGGAATGCAATCGCCGCGGTTGCCGCGAGCCTTGCGTCGGGCCGGTCTTTCCGGTGAGCCCAAAGGAAAGCGAATCCCGCGACCACGAGCGCGAGGAATCCCGCCAGGAAAGGATGACCTTCCAGGTACTCGGTGTGGAGCGGCACCAGCGAGCCCGCTAGGAACGCAAAGAAATTGCCGATCCAGTGCGGCAGGGTCCCGCGCAGATTGGCGAAGGCCTCAGCGCCAAGAAAGAGCCGCCGGACCACGAGCGCGTGCAGTAGCGCCAGCCCGGCGAGGGGAAGAACCCCCCGGATACGGGTGGCTCTCCAATCGCCGCGGTCGCTCCGGGTCCATTCGATGAGGAGGATCAGGAGCGGAAACGATATGGCGGCCTCCTTGGACAGCAGCGCTCCCATGAAGAGGAGCAGCGTCCCCAGCGGGATGCCGCGCAACGTGGTGCGCCACCTCTCGTACGCGAGAAACGCCGCAAGCAGGAAAAGGCAGGCGAGCATGTCCGCCCTTCCCGCGACCCACCAGACGTTTTCCACGTGATAGGGATGCAGGGCGAAGATCGCGGCTCCAAGGGCCGCGACCACCGCATCGCCCGTCAGCCGGCGCAGGACGATAGACAGCAATGCGGCGCAGGCCGCCGCCAGCAGCAGGTTCGTGAGATGGAAGAAGAACGGTCGCGGTCCCCAGACCTGCAGCTCGGCGCGAAACGTCAGGGCGGTCAGCGGACGGAAGTATCCGAAGGGCGTGCGCGCCAGCGATCCCTGCGCGGCATCCGCAAGGAGTCCCCAGTCATCGGCCAGGAAGGGGAGCCACAATCCGGGCAGCGCCGCGACCGCGGCCAGGAGCGCCGCAATCAGCGGCGCGCGGCGCAACAGCTGTTCGAACAATGAATCGGGATCCGGCGGCATGGCGCGCGGATGCTAGCACCCGATTTGCAGGTGCAGCAAGGACGGATCAGGGGCAGGAAGGAATGCCGGCGTGCCGGAACTGGAGGTGACGGTTCACTTCCTCGCCGGAGAGCATCCGACCGGTGCCGGTGTCGCAGCCGGACAAGGTCCGGGCCCGGGCAAACCGGGGTCTCGGCATCAGTGCTTTCCCAGGAATAAGGATCCAAAGAAGATGCCGATTACGATCGCGTCGAGCCCCTCGCGCGAATCTGGAACCGGGGCGGAGGCCGGAGCGAGGTAATCAAGGGCAGGAAGGGATTCCGGTGTCGCGCGGCGTGCTCCCGTAGGTGCCGGTCCCGCACGCGTTCCTGCCGCGCGTCAGGTACCAGAATGCCGTGCCCGTGGTCGGCCCGGGACGGGAATCGGCGTAAGTCGTCGACGAGCTTGATTGCACGCACGAGGCCGGGGTGAAGGTCAAGGTGCCGGCCGCCGGGCCCATCGTTCCGGACGCGAGATCGTAGAGCGTTGCAGGACCCGACGAAGCCGCCTGGCTGTCCCAAAACAGGTGTGCCGGGCTCACCGTCGAAACCGTGAGGCCCGAAACGGCTGCTGGAGCCAGCCAGACGGAGGCGTTCGAGTCGAGACAGTCGTTGCCGCCGCAAGCGGCGTCGGGATGGGCGTCGCCATCCAGGTCGCGGATGGGATGCGCACATCCGAGGCTGCCTCCGCAGCTGTCAGTCGTGCAGGCGTTCGCATCGTCGCACAGGGCGTTGCCCCCTTCGTCGACGGTCGCGGAGCAGTTGTCGTCCACGCCGTTGCAGGTTTCCACGGCGCCCGGGTGAACCGCGGCGTTGCCGTCCGCGCAATCACCGCCGCATTCGCTGAAGCCGTCGCCGTCGTCATCGGACGACTGTCCGGAGATATAGCGGCCCCCGGAGCTCAGGACGTACTCGGGCCCCGAAAAATCGCCGGTCTCCCCGCCCCATATCAGCATGAAAGTGCCGGTCCACACGGCCGTGTGGAAGCCGCGGGTCGAAGCCGCCCCGACTGTCGACGTCGGCGTCCAGGAATCGGTCGTGGGATCGTACAGTCCGCCGGTGGCGTAGAGTTGCTCGCCGAAGTCATCATAGAATCCACCGCCCCAGACGAGCATTCGGCTGCCCGTCCAGATCACCGTTTCAAATTTCGGCCACGCATAAGGAAGGACGCCGGAAGCGATGGTGATGGGATTCCACTGGTCCGTGCTCGGGTTGTACCGGCCTGTGATGATGGGCCCAGCACAAGGGAAGCACCCAGAAGGGCCTTCTCCCCAGACCAGCATTTCGGATCCGGTCCAGACGCCCCACATCTTTTGTGTCGGGGAGGCGGGCGCGTTGACCGTGGAAGTCGGGGACCAGCTGTCCAGAACAGGATCGTATCGGCCGCCGTTCTTGGGGTCCGAGGAGGAGTGGACCCCGCCCCAGACGATCATCTGAGTTCCGGTGTAGACCGCTGCATGGGATCGTCGGGGGGCCGGAGCGCCTGAAGTGGAGGTGGGCTGCCACGCGTCAGCCACCGGATCGTAGCGGCCGCCGGTGTTGAAATTGCCGGAAGCGTCCCGACCACCCCACACGACCATCCGGCTTCCCGTCCATATGGCCGAGTGGCCGCTCCTTGCTGCGGGCGCGCCCGCCGACGCCGTCGGCGTCCAGACATCGACAATCGGATCGTAGCGTCCGCCCGTGTTAGTCCCACCGCCCCAGACCACCATCCGGTCGCCGGTCCAGACCGCGGTGTGGCCTATCCGGGCGGAGGGCGCCCCCACGGTTGTCGTCGGACTCCAGGTTTCCATGGCGGGATCGTACTTTCCCCCGGTGTCGAGATACTCCACGTTGCCGAGAGAGTCCAACACATTCCATCCGCCCCAGACGATCATCTGCGTCCCCGTCCAGACGGCGGTGTGGCTCTCCCGTGGGGACGGCGCCGGTCCCGATGAGATCGGAGTCCAGGAGTCGCTCGAAGGGTCATAGCGTCCTCCGATCGGCGCATCGAAGCCTCCGGCGTCGAACCCTCCCCAGATCAACATCAAAGTGCCGGTCCATACCGCTGAATGGCTGGAACGGCCTTCCGGAGCATTCACTCCCGAGGTCGGCTGCCAGCTGTCGGTCGCAGGGTTGTAGCGGCCACCGGTATTCAGCCCGCTCCCTCCCCAGTAGATCATCTCGCTTCCGGACCAGACCGCCGTCGCATCCGGCCGAGTCAGATTGGGCGCTCCGGATCGGTTGATCGGAGTCCACTGGTTACCGACCGGATCGTACCGGCCGCCGGCGTCGACTCCATCATCCTGGAGGACGAGCATCAGCGATCCCGTCCACACCGCCTTTCCGGCTCCCGGAGCGCCGGCGGTGGAGATGGGGGTCCATTGATCGCCCGCCGGGTCGTAGCGTCCTCCCGGGACAGCGCCGCTGCCGCCCCAGATCAGCATCTGGGACCCGGTCCACACCCCCGATCCGCCTCCCGGAGCGCCGGCGGTGGATATGGAAGTCCACTGATCGCTTGCCGGGTCGTAGCGTCCCCCGGTCGCGCCGCCGGTGCCACCCCAGATCAGCACCTGAGACCCGGTCCACACCGCCGTGTGACCATACCGCGCCGAAGGAGCGCCCACCAGGGAGGTCGGCAGCCAGGAGTCGGTTGTAGGATCGTAGCGTCCCCCCGTGTTGAGGTAGTTACTACCCCTATCCTGGTACCCTCCCCAAACCACCATTCTGCCGCCTGCCCAGACGGCGGTATGGCGGCTGCGGGGCGAGGGCGCACCCAGCCGCGCGGTCGAAGTCCAGGTGTCGGTGGCGGGATCGTAGCGGCCTCCCGTGTCCAGGTCTTCATCCCCCCAGGTCGACGCGGGATACCCTCCCCACACCACCATCAAGCTTCCCGTCCAGACGGCGGAATGAGCCTGGCGCGGGTCAGGCACGTCGTCCAGGGTTCCGTTGTCCCATGTGTCATCCGGCAGGCAGGACTGTGCCGAAGCGGCGCCGGCGAACGATGCAAGGCTTGGCGAAGTCGTCGCAGCGGCGCGGGCCCGCACCCTCTCCGGATCGAAACGGCTCTGGACGCTCTCCCACCAGTCCTCCAGGTGCTGCTTGCGTACACCCTCGGCCTTCTTCAACTCGTGGTCCTTCCCACCGTCAGGCTGGACGGAGAAACCGTCCCGCGATTCCACCAGGCCTGCCTTGGATCCGCCCAGCGCTTCCAAACGCGCCTCGGCGTTGCGGCGGGTTTCCTCATGAATCGAGCGATCGAAAGCGAAGAAG